>JBFMAE010000001.1:0-23234 GCA_040756085.1 Thermodesulfobacteriota bacterium
CCATCGAGCTTTACTCCAATCCTCGTGAGGTAATACCACCGACCGGAGAGCCGGATGCGGGAGATCCGCACGTCCGGTTCGGAGGGAGGGGTGACGCAAACCAATGCGTTATCCCTACCCCTATATTGTTTCTGAACTGGATTCCCACTTTCATGGGAATGACGACTTCGGAGTTAGAATCGCCACACTCGTTCTAAATGTGATTTTAATTATTGTCGTGGTGTTTCTTTGAAGGTATATTAGCCCTAATGCAAGTAAAACATCGGAAACGGTTTTGGATAATTCTCTTCCCTATCCTATTGATCCTGACAGGGTCGTTTAGAAGCTTCGGTGCTCAGCACCCCTGTTGTCCAGAAGACCCGGAACTTTCCTACTTTCTAACTCCGCGAGCCTCACAGAAGAATCAATATCTGGTTCGATATGAAACTTTTCTATCATCCGCGTTAGGGAAGGAGAAAGGGTTTTTCGTCGTCTTGCCGGAGGATTTCTATCAAAATCCGAAGACAAAATACCCTGTCCTCTTCCTTCTCCATGGATATAACTTCCACCGGACAGGGCTCTGGTGGAAGATCCAGTCCCCGGAAAAAGCTCAAAAGATCTTGTGTGAAGTCAAGGAAGAAGAATATCACTGGCTGCTCCATGAAGACATTGCGATTGTCGCCTATGCGATGATGGATTCGAAGAATTGGACTTATGGAGATCTGGAGAAATCCCTGGAGATGCGTTTTCAGGAACTTTCGCAATATGGCGGTCTTTTGAAAGGAGACTATACCCCGAAGGAGATTGCTCATTCGATCGTTTTTCATAATCTTCACCCCAGGGGAAATGTGACCGATCCCTTTCGTCATATACAGAAAATGATCATTGTCCTTCCTGACGGGGACAATGGATTTTATACCGATGAGAATGAGGGGAGGGCACTTTTCCCTGAGACAAAGAACCAGAAGGCTTGTGACAGTTACAATCCGGGAGAAGCGATGAACTATTCTATCTTTCCTTTCTTCTTTATGAAGCCGGGGGCCTTGGGCAAACATGAATCCTATTTTCTTGAATTAATTCAATATATCGATTCTAATTCCCCATACAGGGGTAGGGTTCTCCCGAAAAGAGGCGTGGGAGGTATTTCCATAGGTGGATTCGGAGCGATGAAACTGAGTCTGAAATATCCCCATCTTTTCCATTCCGTTAGCAGCCAGAGCGGACTTCTTGACATGATGCTTCTCAAAAACAAGTGGATGCTCAAGATGATTCTCCCTGAATTTTTAGAGGTATTTGGTCGTCTGGAGCCTAAAAAACTTCCATCAGGTTCTTCTCTCGACTTGAAATATATCGATGCTAATAACCCTCTGACACTGATGAAAAAGAAGGGAGCCAGACAGTTACCCCACTGGATTTATTTTGATTATGGTGAGAAGGAAAGGATGGAGAGTATTACAGAAGGAAATAAAAATTTTGAGAAATTGTTAGGGGAGGGGAGCCATCAGATTCCTATTCAACCTTTTAATGGGAACTCTGGACACAACTACCAATTCTGGCGCAGCCGGTCAGGCAATATCCTCAAACACCATTCTGATATGTTTCAAAAAGATTTCATCAAACAATGAAGGATTTAATTCTTTCCCTCCCCTTTTTATTAAATTGCCCCAATCAACCGGATATGGATCTTTCAGAAATTTTGAATATTTTCTCAACCTCTCCGTCTAAATAGATAAAAAAATAGAGCATGGAGGGTTGATTTAAATGGAAAGATCGAAATTAATTGTTTTTATTCCTGTTTTTATATTTTTGATCTCTTTCTCCACTATTTCCTATGCTTCAACAGAACCGGAATTAGGAGAAGGCCGGATCAGCCTCATTCAGGGCCAGGTCCTCATCCAGACAAAGGACGGAGAAGAATGGACAGAGGCCTCAGTCAATTTCCCCATCATGGAGGGAGACCGTATCCTGACAGAGCGGGATGGAAGAGTAGAGCTTCAATTTAGAAATGGGACTTATGTTAGGGTTGGGGAAGAGTCACAGGTCGATATCATAGCCCTCTATTTCGATCGGGGAAAGGAAATGATTCACCTTCATCAATTGGAGGGAAAGGTTTATGTGAATCATCGGCCAACCATGAGAGAAAATTCCACAATCCATATCGATCTTTCTTATGGGGTTCTTACAGCTTACGGGCCGTCAAGGTTTAGGATAGACCTTTCTCCCTCTGAAGCAAAAATTTCTGTTTTTGAAGGTTCTGTTGAAGTGAATAGAGATGGGAGACCCATGCCTTTGGCTCGAGGAAGAATGCTCATCCTTACCGAACGGGGATATACCGAGATGGGGCAACTTTATGGACAAGATGAATGGGATCGGTGGAATGAAGCAAGAGATAGCGAACTTGACCGAAGACGATATGCCCAAAGTTATCTTCCTCCTGAATTGGAACCATGGGGAATCGAAATGGAAACCAATGGGCGATGGATCTACACTCCGGAGTATCAATATGTTTGGATTCCGAGAGTAGTTATCGGATGGGTCCCTTTCCGGCATGGTTACTGGACATGGAGAAGAGGAATTTACTGTTGGGTGCCCTATGAGCCATGGGGATGGGTTCCCTTTCATTATGGAAGATGGGTTTACATCCACGTCCATGGATGGGTATGGGTGCCACCTTTTCCACGCGCTGTTTTTTGGCACCCCGGTGCAGTGGGATGGTATATCGGTCCGAGATATATTTCATGGGTTCCCCTGGCCCCAGGTGAAATTTATTATGGCCACCGTTACTATGGACCTCACAGCGTGAACATCACCCGTGTGAAAATCAATATTCAGAAGAATGTCTATGTCAATGCCCGAGTCAAGGATGCAGTGGTCACCGTCCATAAAGACTCTATCTTCAAGCGAAATCCTGTAAGCGTGACACAGGGGGAGAACCCATTTCTCCGTCCTGTCAAGGTATCAGGACCACCTACAGAAAAGCCTTTCATTCCTGATAAACTTAAAAAACCATCTCGCCCCATTAAAGAAATTCATGAAAAGATTCAACCGGAAAGAAGAGTTTTACCAAGAGGGCAGACGAGAATTACTCCTTCTGTGGAGAATGATTCCAAGGTTTCTGAACCGAAACGTTTCAATGACCGTTCTGAGAAGAATGCTCCCAGCGAATCAATTCGAAACAGGGATCAAAGCATAGAAAGGCCCAATCGGCCACCTGATTCTTTTCCAGAGAGAGTAGAGAAAACGAACTCATCCCCCATTCCAATGAGAGAAAGAGTGAGGGTTGAAAGTCCCAGTCCAGTTAAGAGAGATTCAAAAGAGGTCGCTCCAAAAGATTCCGCTCGGGTTCGTTCTGGAAAACCAGAACAACCTGATTCTTTTCATGAAAATGTTAGGAGGAATTTAACCCCATCCCCAATGAGAGAGGGTGTAAGAGTTAAGAGCCCTCCTCCTATGCGAGAAGGCGGTAAAAATATAGGTATCCCAATCCATCCCCAAAATCAAGTCCAAACTCTCACCCACCCTCGGAAGGAAAAAGCCTCTGCCGGGATGCAATCCGCACAGGAGGGAAGATCGTTTCCGGATGCTGATTCAAGAGGGCAGGCAATTCAGCAGCACCGTGGGACAAGCGGAAGGATCTTTGAGGAATTCCCAGGGAGGCGTCTCCGTTAAAAATTACTGTTCCAGTAATAATCGGCTCAATTTCTCTTTATCGATTCCCAGACGCTCCCAGGCTTCAATGTAGACCGGTTTTCCTTTCTCATCAAAGGGATCGATAAGAATCTTTCTCAAAAAGAAAGAGGTTTTTTTTGAATGGCAATCGATGCATCCCCTCGACCCTATAACGTTTTCACCTGAGATCACATTGTGGCTAAGGGAGAAGTCAAGTGTCTCAACCTGCCCATATTTTATTTTTTCAACCTCTCCCCTGTAATCCAAATGATATAAGAACTCCCCTTTGATCAATACTGGATGTGCGGCCACAGGATTTCCAAATTTATCTTTCCCTTTGAGAGCCTTCAAAAAGGCTTTAATCTCTTCAGGGGAGTTGATCTCAGGGAATCTGTCCCCATCATCATCATTGAGGGAAGGTTTTTTTAACTCCCGTATCTTCCAGAGAGGAATGGGTTTCACTACGTTCGTCTCTTCGATGAGATCCCCCCAATAGATGACAATCAAGGATTTTACTGGGACGATTTTTCCTTTAAATTCTCTAATAGTAGGATACCAGAGATTTGGATTTATATTAGAAATCGATTTTTTGGGATCCAGAGGGTCATTAGATAGAAATTCTGAGGTCTCATAGATCATTGTCGAGCCAGTGGAGGCATGGTCATAGACAAGGTCGGCAGAAGCCGTCTGGAAGGGAATGTGGCAGGTCTGGCAGGCAATCCTTCTCATGTGGCGGGGAGAAAAAGGGTGTCTATATCTTGGGGCTCCCTTAAACTTACCCTTGTAGTGGCAGTCCTCACAGGAATACATGGTTCGATCGAGATCGTCCCGTACCGTCTCCTGTATCGTATCCCCCTTTGCAAAATTGTGATCCCTATCACTCGGATGGCAGGAGACACATTCCAGGCCTTTGGCCTTATGGACATCCGTTTCAGGGCTCCATTGACGGCCTCTTTTTTTGCCATCGGAGATGGCATGACAGAACCAGCAATTTTCATCAGGGGGTCTTTTGATGATCCGAAGGTGAAGATTTTCAATATCGGCCACCTCTTTTTTCGAGTAATCAACCTTCACTTCATTTGCCTTTGGATTTCCAAATTCATCCTGAGAGAATTCAACAGTCCCCCAGCCCGCCCCTACAGTAGGTCCATATTTGAAGAATCCTCCTCTTAACGTGGCTCCCCGTTCTTTCCATTGATAACCTTTTAAATGACAAATTAGACAATCCGCCTCACTCACACCACTTTTGTCCCAAGGGGCACCATAGTTGGGATTGCCTGTGCTGAGGGGAGTATAATCCCCATCGAGAATAGGATCATTGCCTGAGACTTCGTAACCAAATTTTTTTGTCTCTTCATCGTAATAGAGGTTTCCTTTACGGTCATACTCCCCCCATCCCCCTCCTGGATGACAAACTCCGCAATACTGGACGAAAAAGAAAGAGGATTTATCAATTTCAGAGGAATGTTGATTAACCTTCTTAGCCAACTGGCTCGAATCTAAAGAGGCTATTCAGTGCTTTCCAAACATTCCGGGAGAGAGTTTCCAGGGATATTTTTGATCGAAGGTATCACTGGTGACGATTTTTTTAGTTCCATTGGTTCGGCCTTGCTGGAAATGGTAACCATTGGTGATCCGATCATAATCGTGACAAGCACCGCACGTCTTCTTGGGGCTGTAAGGAACTTTGCTATCGATAGTGATCTCACTTCCATCGAATCGTTTGAGGATAATCTTTTCATGGGTTGGGATCTGAGAGGGAATGGAAGTTGGATAAAATATGAAAATGGCCCCAAAAAGTATTAAAAATCTTCTCAGACAAGATCACCTCCTCAAAGGGATCTCCTGGTCCAGTCAAGATCCAAATCTGATTGCCTTCATTTTTGACACGATAGTATATTCTAAATGAGAGCACAGCACAAGGGATTGTTTCGCCTGGTGGAGGAATGAGGGGGTAATGCCTCCCTCATACGGGGCGAAATCCGCCGATCCGCCAGGTCGGTACGACTCGATTCCGAGAATGCCTCCGAAAATCCTATAAAGCGGATTGTGTAAAATTTTTTTTGGATAAGGGTAACTTCCATAAACATAGCGAAGTCCTTGGCCTGTTCGAGGCATTTTTGTGGTTTTAAGGACAAGCTGAGGGTGCCGCCCTGCCTTCGCCGAAGCGGCTACGCGCAGGCAGGTATAAGATTTTCTCTGACATCCCCGTCAGATCTTGGCAAGTTCGCACGGGAGAGTGAGGAATTAAGGGGGGAATTTTTTTCTTGACAAATTTTCGATTGGTGATACTATCAATTAATGAAATATAGTTCCATTTAATGGAACTCCATGACTGTGAAATTATCACCCAGAAGTTTTCGGAATACCTCTTTAGAGAGGGCCCTCCAGATACTGTGCAGCTTTACGTTCGAAAAGCGAGAGATGACCCTCGCCGAGTTGTCAAAAAATCTTAGCCTTCCCAAATCAACCACGTACAGGCTTGTGTCGACCTTGAGCGATTATGGTTTTCTAAAGAAGGATGGAACAACGAAATGCCATTCTTTAGGTTTGAAACTATTTGAACTCGGAGGCGTCGTATTCAATTCGTTCTCTCTCCGGAAGGTAGCCTCCCCCTATCTGAACCAATTGCAAGCGAAATTAGGTAAGACAATTTTCTTGGGGATACTTCAGGATGATGAGCTCGTTTACATTGACAAAAAAGAGGATTCCAAGAACCCCATCCGATTCTCCTCCGAAATAGGAAGACATCGCCCACCTTTCTTTGGCATGTTGGGCCAGCTTCTCATGGCCTATTTGCCTGACCAAGAGGTCGATCGAATCTTGGAAAGGAACCCTTTAAGACCAATTACGAAAAAGTCGATCACAGACAAGAGAGAATTCAAAAGAAGGCTTGCAAGTATTCGTGAACAAGGCTTCTTCGTTGACAAGGAAGAAGCATTGGATGGTATCACGGGGATCGCCGCCTCCGTACGAGACTACAGTGGGAAGGTTGTGGGAGGTGTGGGGGTGGGTTTTATCTCCTCATCAGAGGATGGAGAAGGGGTAAAAAGCGTCATCAGGGAGGTCTGCAAGACAGCCAAGTTGATTTCCCAAGAACTCGGATATGTTGACAAAAAGAAGATGCGACCGAAATCAGAACGGAGGCCCATGTGAACGGAGAAGCTCTCCTCTACCAGAGAGAAGGACCTGTCGCCTGCATAACGATCAACAGAGAAAACGCCCTCAACGCCTTGAATAGTGGTATTTTAAGAAGGCTTGACGATATATTTTCAGAGTTGGAGCACAAGGAGGAAGTTATCGTTGTGGTGATCACGGGAGCGGGCCAAAAAGCCTTTGTCGCAGGGGCTGATGTGAAAGAGATAAAAGAGGCGGGCGACAAGAGGACCGAACTCATCAGCAAAGGCCAAGAAATTTTTTCCAAAATCAGAAATTCAAGTAAGGTGGTGATTGCAGCTGTCAATGGGTACGCCCTGGGTGGGGGATGTGAATTGGCTCTGGCCTGTGATATTCGAATTGCATCGGAAAATGCAAGGTTTGGTTTCCCTGAGGTGAAATTGGGGCTCATGCCTGGCTATGGCGGTACTCAGTTACTTCCGAGACTGACAGGACTGGGAAGGGCCCGATATGTGATCTTTTCAGGAGAGATGCTCACGGCTGCCGAGGCCTATCAGTTTGGGTTGGTGGAGAAGGTTTGTAGGAGTGAAACTCTTATGGAGGAAGTAAATGCCCTTACGAAGAAAATTGCTGCCAATGGCCCTTTCGCTGTGAAAGCCTGTAAAAGAGCTATAAACAGAGGGACGGACCTCCCCCTTGATAAGGCTCTTAAGATCGAGCTTGAAGAGTATGATAAAGTTGCTCATTCAAAGGATGCGGAGGAGGGAATCGCAGCCTTTTTGGAAAAAAGAAGGCCAAGTTTTAATGGGAAATAATTTTAACCTCTCTCAGATTGCTAAGGCAAAAGTAAAACCATTTCGATCATGGGAAGGGAGTATTTTTGGGAGCAAATCGGTTCTACAAAATTTAGAGCCAAAATCAAAATAGGAGGTGGGAAAAATGAGACAAAAAGGTAAAGGAGAAAATGGCGTAAGTCGGAGGAAATTTATCAAAATGGTTGGGGCTGCTGGCGTTGCAACTGTCGGAGCCTCTTTCTTCCCCAGGACCTCTAAGGCGGCAAGGGATCATATCCTGATCGGTCACCCTGCACCGATCACTGGCCCGATTGCCCCCTTTGGGGAGACCTCTCTATGGGCGGACGAGCGGGCCGTTGCAGAGATTAATAAGGATGGGGGCATCCTGATTAAAGAGTTGGGGAAAAAGCTGCCTATCAAAGTCAAATCGATGGATACGGAGAGCAATCCGACCAAAGCAGCGGAAGTGGCCTCCAAGCTGATCCTGCAAGACAAGGTTGATCTGATGGTGGTCCTCCACACCCCTGACACGGTCAATCCCGTCGGAGCCACCTGCGAGAGGTACGAGATTCCATGTATCTCTTCCGTGGCGCCTATCGAGCCGTGGTTGACAGGAGGGCCTTACAAATGGACCTTTCACTTCTTCTGGAACTTAGAGCAGATCATCACCGTTTTTACAGGAATGTGGAATCAATTTGCTGACAAGACCACGAAGGTGGTGGGCGGTTTCTGGCCCAATGATCCGGATGGTGCCGTGTGGGCACAGGAGTTTTCGAAGAAACTGAAGGCAATGGGCTACAAGGTGGTCGATGTCGGGAGATTCCCTTATGGGATGCAGGATTTCAGTGGCTTCATCGGCACCTGGAAAAAGGAAAAAGTGGATATCCTCACTGGGGTACCTATCCCGCCGGATTGGGCAACTTGCTGGAGACAATGCCATCAGCAAGGATTCATTCCCAAGTTCGCTACGATTGGGAAGGCATGTCTCTTCCCGGCTGCGGTGGAAGCCATCGGCGGCAATATCCCTAACGGTCTCACGACAGAAGTCTGGTGGACACCTGGCCATCCTTTCAAGTCCTCTTTGACAGGTAAATCTTGCAAGGAATTGGCTGATGCCTGGACTGATAAGACCAAGAGACAGTGGACCCAACCGCTGGGGTTTGATTATGCAGCCTTTGAGCTTGCTGCTGATGTTTTGAAGCGAGCCGGCTCATTGGATAAGAAGAAGATCAGAGAAGCATTGGTCACGACTAATTTAAATACTGTGGTGGGGCCCATCAAATTTAATGTAAAGAATTTTTCTCTCACTCCTTTGGTGGGTGGACAATGGGTGAAGGGTAAGAAATGGCCCTGGGAGCTCAGGATGGTCTACAACAAGGAGGCAACCAATATCCCGACCACGGGTAAGATGGTCTTCCCCATCCCAAAATCATAGAACCGATACCTTCTTCTGAAGGTGCGGACTTTCCACGAATGACAGGAAGCCAGCTATGTCCTATATCCTAACCGTTGAGAGACTGGGTAAGTCTTTCGGAAGACTTGCAGCTGTTCATGATCTCAGCTTCGAAGTTGATCAGGGTGAGATACTGGGAATTATCGGCCCGAATGGAGCAGGAAAGACAACCTTATTCAATCTCATTACGGGTGAGATCAGACCCGATTCCGGAAAGATCATGTTCAACGGGACGGATGTCACATTTACTCAGGCTTACAAGAGGTGTCGCATGGGCATTGCCCGCACCTATCAGATCCCAAGGCCTTTTGTGAACATGACCGTATTAGAGAATGTCCTGGTCGGAGCTGTCTATGGCGGGGGCATGGGACGCCGAGCATCCAGAGAGAGATGTGAAGAGGTTCTGAAAAAAACCGGCTTATTTTCAAAAAGGAATGCCATCACAGAATCCTTACCTCTCTTGGATCGGAAACGATTGGAGCTTACCAAAGCCCTCGCCACGGGTCCGACGGTTCTCCTTATCGATGAAGTTGCTGGGGGCCTGACAGAATTAGAAGTGGAGGAGATCCTGCAAATCATTCACTCGTTAAAAAGAGATGGGATCACGATTCTATGGGTGGAGCATATCATGATGGCCATGAAGAGAGGACCTGACCGGCTATTAGTCATGGATTTTGGTGAAAAGCTTGCCTACGGCAACCCGGATGAGGTGCTGGATTCAGAAGAGGTTCATAAGATCTATCTGGGGGATGATGAAGATTGATGGCCATGCTGGAGGTTAAGAATTTAAACGTCTACTACGGAGGATTCCAGGCTCTGTCGGATATCACCCTAAGCGTGGAAAGGGACCAGATCGTCTCGATTCTGGGTTCAAATGGAGCAGGGAAATCGACGCTTCTCAAGACGATCTCTGGACTCCTGAAGCCGAGTTCCGGAAGCATCCATTTTAACGGAGAGAAGATTGATCCTCTCGGCCCCCACGATATCGTCAAATTGGGACTTGCTCTGGTTCCGGAGGGTCGAAAAATTTTCTCCACCCTTACCGTTTTGGAGAACTTGTTGATTGGATCCTATTCACCTGGAGCACGGAGAACTAAGGATGAGCAGCTTGAGAATGTCTTTGAACTCTTTCCAAGGCTGGGAGAGAGGAAGGGCCAGCTCGGTTCGACCCTGAGTGGAGGAGAGCAACAGATGCTGGCGATCGGCAGGGCCCTCATGTCACAACCTCGATTGATCATCTTCGATGAGATCTCTTTGGGCCTCAGTCCAGTCATAGTCAAACATCTTTACCATGCGGTGAATCGAATCAAACAGAAGGGCATGGTGGTGGTCTTGGTGGAGCAGGATGTGAAGCGAAGCCTGAAGACTGCTGATTCCGCCTATATTCTTCAAGAGGGGAAGATCAGACTAAAAGGGAATCCAAAGGATTTCACTGAAGAAGAGGTGAAGAAGGCCTATTTCGGTCTTTAGATTCTCGCTTTTACCCTAACCCTAACCGAATCACCTTATTTGTTGATTTATGTTGACTTCTCTCGAACCGTTGATCAATGGCATTCTGTTGGGAGGCCTTTACGCTGTGATCGGAATAGGTCTTTCCATGATCTTCGGAATCATGAGACAGGTCAATTTGGCCCATGGCGAGCTGATGATCCTCTCGAGCTATTTCAGCCTCGTCTTCTTACAACTCTTGGGACTCCATCCCCTGCTGACCTTCCTTTTCGTACTTCCGGCTGTTTTTATCTTGGGTTACGTGATCCAGACCTTTCTTTTTAACCGGGTCTTGGAGAAAGGGATGGAGCCCTATCTGATGATCTCCTTCGGACTCTCCATCATTCTGCAGAACGCCATGCTCCTTGTCTTCACTCCTGATGCCCGCACCCTGAAGACCGGTCTGGTCATCAAGAGCCTCAATGTCTTCGACCTCTTTTATGTGCCTGTGATCTACCTGGTTGACTTCGCAGCAGGTTTTTTCGTGCTGGGCTTTCTCCATTTAATCATGAAAAAAACCTATCTCGGATGGGCCATTCGGGCCGCATCGGACAACCTCACGGCAGCTAAACTGATGGGGATTAATCCCAAGAAGGTCTATGCCTTGGCCATGGGAATTGCGGTGATCACGGCTGCCATCTCAGGAGTGCTGGTGGGGATGACGTTCACCTTTTACCCCCATTCCGGCACTCAATATCTCATCATCGCCTTTGGCGTGGTCATCATAGGTGGTTTAGGAAGCCTTCCAGGAACTTTTTTGGGAGGTCTGATTCTTGGCGTTTCACAGCTGGTCGGGGGGCGGATCATTGGGCCTGGACTTCAGTTGTTGAGCGGTTACATCATCCTGCTCATTATATTGACCATCAGGCCCCAAGGAATATTGGGAAGGAAATAATTTTTCCATGTTATCCAATCGAATTCGTATACTCGCAATCGTTCTGTTTTTGGCCGCCCTTGTTACTCTTCCTTTCTGGGCTTCCCGTTATATTGTCGTCATCTTGTTACTGATATGTCTCCACATGACCTTAGCCTCCATGTGGAACCTCTTGGCTGGATATTCGGGTTTGATCTCTTTGGGGCAGCAGATGTTTATCGGAATAGGTGGATATTCCCTTGCTGTATTATCCATGTACCATGGGCTTCCCATTTTTTTAAGCGTTTTCCTGGGAGGGGTGATATCCGTCCTCCTTGCCGTCCTCATCTCCATGCCCATCTTCAGAATGAAAGGGGTCTATTTTGCCATTGGGACATGGATCATCGCGGAGGCCCTGGGAATCTGTTTCAGCAATTGGGGATATGTGCGATATGGGATGGGCCTGTTCATACAGCCCGCCTACAAACTCTCCATCTCGACGATTTATTATGCCGCATTGGTCATCTGTATGGGTTCCATTGCTCTCATCTATCTTCTCCTTCGTTCAAATTTAGGCCTTGCCCTGATGGCGATCCGGGATGACGATGTAGCCTCTGAGGCCATAGGGGTCAACATTTTTCGCTGCAAGTTTACCTGTTTTTTGCTGAGTGCTTTTATAACCGGCATGACAGCAGGCGTCTTGTATTTGAATACCATCTTCATTCAACCCTTTGAAGCTTTTGGGATCGGATGGACTGTAAAACTCCTTTTCATCGTCATCATCGGAGGTCTGGGAACGGTGGCAGGTCCCATGGTGGGAGCAGCCGTTTTTGTCATTTTGCAGCAGTATCTTTCTGAATATGTGGGGTTCAACCTGATCATTCTGGGGACGATTACTATCTTGGTCATCTTTTTCAGCCCAAGAGGCATTGTGGGGACATTCCAGGAAAAACTGGGTTTCGAGATCTTTCCGATCCGACGGCAGTAGGAGAGGGAAAGGTCCCGATAGAAAAAATTTTTTGGGGAGGTGAGGACGGATGGTGTTCATCAGAAAATTTGAGGAGATTGGCAAAGACATGTTTCAGGAGTGCGGGGGAAAGGCAGCCCACCTGGGTGAGCTCACAAGTTTGAAACTGAATGTCCCAAAGGGTTTTAATGTCGTAGGGGATGCCTTTTACCACCACTTAAACAAGAATCACCTCGAGGAGCAGATAAGGGAGATCGCTGAAACCATTAACTATGAAGATTATAAAGAGCTTGAAGAAAAAACCCAAAAAATCCGTGAGATCATCGTGAATGCTCCCATTCCTCAAGAGATCGAACAGGAGATCTTTCAACATTATGAGAGGCTTTGCAGGGGTGAGCAAAAGCCCTTCGTCGCTGTTCGATCCTCGGTAGCCGTTAAGGATTCACCCATCTCTTCCTTCCCGGGGATGATGGATACCTTTCATTACATTCAAGGAGCGAAGAATGTTGTAGAGAAAGTGAAAGAATGCTGGGCTTCCGTGTGGTCAGGCCGGGCAACCTTTTCCCGTCACTCCAAGGGGATAGAACATACCAAAGCCATCATCGCCCCAACCATCCAATTGATGGTGAACTCTGAGGTGGCAGGGGTGCTTTTCACTGTCAATCCCATCACTGGATCAAAAGAGGATATCGTGATCGAGTCGAATTGGGGGTTAGGGGAGACTGTGGTTTCTGGAAAAAGCACAAGTGATTTATACATCATGAACAAGAATCCTTTCAGAATTAAGGAAAAGAAGATCGCCAGAAAACATCAAACCTTTATTCAAGATAAGGAAGGAGGTGCGAAATGGGTTGAAGTTGAACCGGATAGGATAAATCAGCCTACTCTCTCGGATTCTCAAATCGAGGAGCTATGCAAGATTGGAAGGGCTATTGAAGATCATTACGGCTGCCCTCAGGACATCGAGTGGGCCTATGAAAAAGGTATGCTGTATATCCTTCAGGCCCGAAGGGCAAAGACCGGTGGAGAATAGTGAAAAAGAAAGGAGGTGGATGGACAGAATTACAAGAGAAAAGAGAATGAAGGCAGATTTGGTTCTCTGCCTCAGGAGTTTGAAATAGAAAGACCATTGAGAAAAAATTCTAAAAAGGAGGATGATTTTTTATGGTACAAAGAACGGTGGATGTGCATTGTCATTGGTATCCCAAAGAATACCTCGATTTTTTAGTTTCAAAATCATCGACAGAGGAGCTCTATGCGACACACGATGGGGGGACCCATTACAGGGTGTGGCAAAAAGGTGTATGTACGGCGCACATTGACAGAGCGGGACATTACGATTTGAAGGCACGACTAGAGGATTTAGACAAAGCACGCCTCGATACTCAGCTCCTCTCCGTCACCATTCCCGGACCTGAGGTCCTGCCCAGAGAGGTGGGCATTTATTGGGCGAAGAAGTGCAATGACGCCCTTGCAAAGGCCGCTCAGGATCACCCCGGACGTTTCTACCACATGGCCTGCCTTCCTTATCAGGATGTGGATGAGGCGTGCAAGGAGCTTGAGAGATGTCGCCAGATGGGGTGTGTTGGCATCCAGATGTTTTCGAATGTGAATGGGGAACCCGTTTACTTGGAGAAATTCCATCCCATTTATGAACTGGCAAATAAGTATCAGCTTCCATTCCTCGTTCATCCTGCGTTTCCTCTCACTGCATCGGTCATGAATCTCATGAAGATTCCCTATCAGCTTTGGGGCTATACGCTCGATACAAGTATGGCTGTGGTCAGTCTTATCTTTCAAGGGGTTCTCGACAAGTTTCCAAAGATGGCCCTTATTCATGGACATCTGGGAGGGACGGTTCCTTATTTTGTCCGCCGGCTCCAGGATTCCTATAAAGGCTATGGGAAAGAGTGGGGCATTGAACTGAAGGAGTCCCCTGACCTCACTTACAAAAGGAGGGTCTATCCAGATACGACCTCTTTCTATGTGCCTGCCATGAAATGTTGTTTGGAATGGATCGGACCTGAACATATGGTCATGGGAACGGATTATGCTCATCGGGTGGGCGATCCTGAAGGAGCGATCAAGGCGATCAAAGATGTGGGAAAGCAAGTGAAATTGAAAAGAGAAGAAGTGGACCTCATCTTGGGGAAGAATCTCGAGAGACTCTTCAAACTCCCACCGATGAAAAAGAAGAGATAAAGGTTAGATCGTCGGCTTTTGATCAAAACTTGTTTCATTCCATAGGGTAAGGGAGGGAGAGAATGGCGATGGAGCTAAAATGGATTGGGTTCGATTTTGGACAATGTTTGATGGACCCCACGGGGTTGCGCAGCCATCTGGTCATCGGCGATGTGTCCAAGGAATTGGGGGAGCCCGAACGAATCGAGGAGAGGATCCATAAGTATCGCGTGTTGAAGGAGAAGTTCGGGAGCTACAGCGTCGTTAAAGAGGGACACAGGGATCTTATCATGAGTTATGTCTTCGACGGTAAAGAGGAGGCAAAAGAGATATTCTCCGCCAAGGAACAGGAACATCTCTTGATGGGAAGTGGATTGGAAGAGGCCCTTCAATATTTGAAAGGACAGGGAATCCATTTATCGGTTGTGGCCGAACTGAAAAAGACATTAGGGCCGATGGGAACAGATATTGTGACACGCTTTCTTCAGACCAAAGGGCTCCTGAAGTACTTCGAAGAAGTGGTGACGCCCCAGGGGAAGATCAATTTAAGAGACGGTTCCGTGGATTTGAAATATAAGGGTAAAACAAAGGAAGAGGGCACATTATATGATGAGCTTGCAAAAGATCTGCAGGCCCGAGGGATTTTAGCGGCGGAGTCGGCTATGGTGGGGGACAAAATAGGAACAGATATTAGTCCAGCGAAAAAGAGGGGTTTTAAAACGATCCAATTCACCGGATACATCGATATGGGACCCTCCGAGGCCGATTTCAAAATATCCGATTTCCGGGAATTAAAAGAGATTGTTAAGAAGAAGGTGTGAAATGGACTTGCCAAAGCGTCTTATCGTCGAATATGAAGATGGTTCTACCAAGGCAGTGGAATTTAAGGAGTTGAGTCCGCAGGCCCGGATCGAACTCTCAAGATCGGGACTCTGTCCTCCTCCTTCCGAACCGGAAGTTTCGAAACATTATATCCTCCTTCAGTGGAAGGATGGATGGAAAGAGGTGGTTCGGATAGACAAGAAGGCTCCAGAACTCCTGCGTTATTACACAGTTGAAAGAGTAGAGGAAGTGGGCAGAATGGCTTTAGAGTCGGGTGAGGATTATCCAGTGCTCTTCTTGGTCAAACGGTTGCCCAGACAAATAGAGACCCTTTTAATAGTGGGGCCTACGAGGGTAGAAGGCTACACCCTCGAGGAGAAGCGAACCGTAAAAGAGGGAAACAAGATAGAGCACATTCTCTATGACAAAAAAGATTCATATCCTCGCCAACGTAATGAGGGGTGGGTGGCTGAACTCAAGGAACGATTGAAAGCAGAATTGAAGAAGAAAGGACTCACAGCGGAAAAGCTACTTTCTTTGGATGAGACGCAGAAGGTTCAAGCTTATCGCGAAATCTCGAAGGCTTTGGGCTTAAGGGGGATGGAAAAGCAAGAAGACGTTTATGGTTTTATGCAATTGATGACAGAAGGTCTATTGGCTTTGAAACAATGAAACCCCTCTAAAAAATCTCAAAAGGAAGGAAGGGATAGATATGTATGACAATCTGGATCTCAATGATATGGATAGAAGTATTTCAGGATTGAGAACACTCCGAATTCCTGATGATGAAGATATTTTCTGGTTCCGTGACGATTTACACCAACCCTACCCAATCTCTCCTCTGGGAATGACTACCATACAGAAGCATCATGCTTGGGGTTATCACGTGGCAGCAGAAGAAACAAAATTACCACCTTCGAAGGGTGGCCATGTCAAGATTTTTAAAGGGAGGGTCTTCCTTGGATTTGAAGAGCTGCAGGACAAAGCAGAGATTGGAAGAAGGGCTTCGGAATTTGGAAAACTTCTCGATTATTTGAGGGATCATTGGGATGAGTACTATATGCATTATATTGAAGAGGTGAAACAGGGGTTAAGCTTCATGGGGAGCGTGAATGATGGGATGTCCGATATCGATCTGCACGATGGACTCCGAAGAAGTGAGGAGATCAACAAAAGGAACTGGGAGATTCATTTTACTCTTATGTATCCGGCGGATGCCCTCTATTTTGAATTTGAAGCTTTTTGTAAGGAAAATGGATTAGAGGAGAAGGATGCCACTGTCATGCTCAAAGGATTGGATACGATGGCAACCAGGACTGACCAGAGCTTTTGGGAATTAACGAAACAGGCTGAGGAGACGGGTATAGGTGAACTTTTTCTTCAAAATGATTCAAAAGAGATTCTAAGAAAATTGGAGAAGGATTCTAAAGCCACAACCTGGTTAGGGGCCTTTAGAAAATTTTTGGAAGTCTATGGCCACCGGATAACAGCAGCCCATCTCGATGTTATTTTCCCCACTTGGATAGAGGACCCGACCCCAGTGTTAGAGACGATCAAGACCTACATCCCCAGAGTGAAAGAGGGTTGGAATATTAAAAAAGACAGGGAGAGGATGATTAAAGAAAGCCAAGAGACGGCTGATCGGTTTATGTTCAAGCTTCCCCGAGATAAACAGGAACGGTTTAAAAAATTGCTTGAAGTGGGTCGAAAAATTTATCAATTTCAGGAGGATCACGGTTTTTACATCGACGGGGCTTCAACCGCACGACTTCATGATGTAGCAATGGTCTGCGGCAGAAGACTGAACCAATACAAACTATTAGAGCAAGCAGACGATGTCTTCTTCTTAAATTATAATGAACTGGAAGAAGTCATTGCAGGTTTAGCCAGGAATAAAAATGCAGCGGTCTATCATTACTGTCGAGTAATCCCTTGCACGGTGAAAGAGAGAAAATGGGGTTGGAATCAGGTAAAAGAGCTTCAAGAAGCACCGTTGACACTGGGTGCGGTCCCAGAAAAGGTGACCGACCCGATCATGATCAAAGTATTTGGGATGATCGATGAGGTGATAAAAGCGGGTAAGGTCGAGGAGATCCAAATCATGGAGCGTTTTGAAGGCTACCCAGGGGCTCCAGGGATCGTTGAAGGATCGGCCCGCGTGATCACAAGCTTCGAAGAATTCCCCAAGTTACAGCATGGGGAGATCCTCGTATGTCCTTACACTGCGACCGCTTGGACCCCACTCTTCCCGAAGATCAAAGGAGTCGTTACGGATACAGGGGGGATGTTGACCCATGCCGCTATTACGGCAAGGGAATATAGAATTCCGGCGGTGGTGGGGACATGGAGGGCAACCAAATCCATCCAGGATGGAGACCTCATTCGTGTCGATGGCAATTTAGGAATTGTCGAAATTTTAAAAAGAGTGAAATCTTGAATGGAAGATTTTAAAAGAACAGGAAGATAAGTTTGAAGAGCTAAAGATCACGATGGTTTTTAAAAACAGATTGGCCTTGATCAACCTAACCAAAAGAGAGATTTGTCTTGAGGAGATCCCTCAGGAAATTCAATCCCAATATCTGGGTGGCAGAGGAATGAATATGTATCTCCTGGCCAGGAGAGTTCATTCCCAAATCGATCCCTTCGGTCCAGAGAATCCCCTGATCTTCGGCACTGGTTTTTTAACGGGTTGCCTTAACTTGGGAAGCAGGATGAATATTTCTGCGATCTCACCTGAAACAGGATATCTTGGTGATGCCAATATGGGGGGTGATTTTGGCGCTGAGCTCCGATACACTGGTCTTTCCCATTTAATGGTTGTCGGAAAGAGTGAAACCCCTGTCTATCTTTGGATAAAGAATGGGTGTGTTCAGATTAAGGATGCAGGCCATCTGTGGGGCTTCGATGCAGTGGAAACACAGAAAGCCATTCGTCAGGAATTAGGTGACGAGAGAGTTCAGGTCGCCTGTATTGGTCTTGCTGGCGAAAATTTAGTCAGGTTTGCGGGAGTGAGGACGGGTTTAAAGAGCATCGCTGCCCGAACCGGACTTGGGGCTGTGATGGGATCGAAACGTTTAAAGGCGGTGGCCGTTCGGGGGACGGAGGATCTTGTGGTCGACCATCCACAGGGCCTTTTGAGTTATTATAAGGATCTCCTAAAAGGTCTGATGGAAAGAAAATGGGTTCAAGCCCTTGGTCGATTTGGGACACCTCTGATGATCGCCTTAGGGAATACCGCAGGATTTCTTGCGGTACGTAATCATCAATGGACAAGTGTTGGAGAGGCTGGGTTGGGGTTGGTGGCGGAAAATTTGGAACGCTATTCTACGGGGATGGTTGCCTGCTGGAGCTGTCCGGTCCATTGCCGCCATCGATTGAGGATTGGAGAGGAAAAAGGAAAAGAGATCTACGGGGAAGGACCAGAATATGCCTCCGTCGGCTCCATGGGATGGAAGATTGGAAATTTGGATCTGGAAAGCATTCTTCAAATCGTCGAACTCTGCAACCGGTATGGATTAGATGCCATCTCGACAGGATCCTATATCGCCTGGGTGATGGAACTTTACCAGAAGGGAATGATCGATGAAAAGACCATCGGATTTCCTTTAGAATGGGGTGACTCGAAAAGTATCCAAAAAATAATCCATATGATTGCGCAAAGGGAAGGGTTTGGTGATCTCTTGGCCGATGGATCCTTTGCACAGGAACGGCTGGGACTCAAAGCAGGAAAATTTCTTTTACAGGTGAAGAACCTTCCCTTTGAAATGACGGATGAGAGGATGACAAAGAGTTTTGCTTTAGGGATGGCGACGGCCAGTCGGGGGGCTTGCCATATGCGAAGCAGGCCTTCCTTAGATATCCTCCGTCTTCCCGCTCCTCTTTTAGAAAGACTTTATGGGGGAGAGGTAGACCCCGACTTCACCTCCTGCAAAGGAAAAGGAAGAATGATCTGGTGGCATGAACTCCTTTATGCCGTTTGCGATTCCCTTGGGGTATGCAGATTTATGACGGTCTTCAGCAGTCCTCATGCTCCCCAATACAAAGAGTTTAGTGATCTTATTTACCTCTCCTCAGGCCGAAGAATTTCAGAGGAAGATCTGAAGACCGATGGGGAGAGGATCTGCACCCTCGAAAGGAGAATGCTTACCTTTTGGGGGATGGATCGGAAACAGGACCATCTTCCCCTCCGATATTTTGAACCTGTCCCTGATGGACCGGCCAAAGGGCATCAAATGGATCCCGTAGGCTTTAATGAAATGTTGGATGAATATTATCAACTTCACGGTTGGGATGAGAATGGTAGACCTACCAAAGAAGGATTGAAGAGGTTAGAGATCCCCCTATAGATCTCCCTCGAAAGAAGATTCGTTATGAAAGTGGAGGTGCAAAAAGAGAAGTGTACGGGGTGCCATTTGTGTGAAATGGTTTGCTCCCTGTTCCATTTTCGGGTCATTAACCCATCAAAATCCGCCATTCGCATTTTGAAGGACGATTTAGGAACCAACCTTCATCATCCAATGGTTTGCCGTCAATGCAAAAAGATGAAGTGCCTTGAAGATGAAAGTGTGGATGAGACAAACGAAATGGCCAAATTTATCTGGAATAAAAAAAGGGCGGAAACTTGCCCTTTTGATGGGCTGACGGTGTTTGGAGAAACGGCCTACCATTGTGACCTCTGCAGCGGAGAACCGCAATGTGTATCCGTGTGCACTAACAAGGCGATTACGATCAAGACATGAAGATTAAAAAGGAGGAAAGAACATGGCCTATGGGAAGCTATTTTCATCCATCACAATGAGAGGGGTAGCCTTTCCCAATCGAATCCAGCGCACCTCCATGGTTTCCGGACTGGCCACGGAGGACGGCTGGGTCACGGACGCTTTGAAGAAACGATATCAGAGGGAGGCGAAAGGCGGAGTGGGCGCCATTGTGGTGGAAGCTGCCGTCATCATCCCATCGAGGAGTTCATATAATCTTCGGATCAGTGATGACCGTTTTTTATCGGGTCTTATGGAATTGGTGAGGGGGATACGTGAGGCGAACCCGGAGGTGAAGATCGGGATCCAGATCATGCAGTTTCTGAAACTTTCCAAAACGGGCTGGAGACAAAGGGTGGAGGATTTTAAAGCCGAGGACCTTCCCAACATCGTCAATGACCATGTGGCCGCTGCCAGGCGTGCCTTGGAAGCCGGGTTCGATTTCATCGAGATCCATATGGCCCATGCCTATGTCCTGGCCTCCTTCCTCTCCCGCTCGAATAAGAGAACGGATGGATATGGAGGGAGACTTGAAAACAGGATGAAGCTTCCGATGGAAGTCTATCAGGCGGTCCGAAGACTTGTAGGAGAGAACTATCCCCTCGGCGTGAGAATCAATGGAGAAGATTTCGTCATCGAAGGGAATACCCTCGCCCAAAGCACCGTGATCGCTCGAAGGTTTGCTCAACTTGGAGCGGATTATATCAGCGTCTCTGCGGGCAGTCGATTTGAAGATTCAAAGACCCCTCCAGAAGGCAGCCCGCCAGATCCCATGTCAGGCTATAGTGGCCACCGCATGAGCCCATGGTATTGGTGGCCCGATGGAACACATGTCTACTTGGCAGAGGGAATCAGGCGGGCGGTCCGGGAGGCAGGTTTTGATACCCCTGTGGTGACAGCGGGAAAGATCAGAGAACCCAAGCATGCAGAAGAGATATTGCAACAGGGAAAAGCAGATGTGATCGGGTTGTGCCGGGCCCTTCTTGCCGACCCTGATTGGCCCATTAAAGCCAAAGGGGGGAGAGAAAAAGAGATCGTGCGGTGCGTGGCCTGCAACTGGTGTCTTGAGGCGGACTCAAGATATGAACAGGTGAAATGTACTCGATATCCAGAAGGATATTTACATGCCCCTGAGCCCTTCTTCCCTAAGATGGCAAGACCCGGTTCATTCAAAGACGAGGCTTAATGACAGATTCGATGACAAAGATGGACGACAACGATAAAGGAGTGGCGGAACATGAGCCTGATCGAATTTCCAAGACATAGAGGGGAAGACGCCCAGAGATATAGCAGATATCGGTGGTGGTTAGGCATGACCCTTGGAGATGTTCTCGACAAAACCGCTGCTGTATTCCCGGAGAAAGAAGCCATTGTGGATGATCGTGTCCGGTTGACTTACCGGGATCTCCAGGAGAAGGTGGGACGAATCGGTGTCGGTTTAATGAAATTAGGACTCAAGAGAGGGGACACCGTTCTTTTACAACTTCCGAACTGGAGTGAGTTTGTTTGCTCCTATTTTGCCATTCAACAAATAGGGTCCGTTCCTGTTCTCTTGATCCCTGGATATAAACAGTTAGAAGTAAGTCATCTTGCCCATCTCGCCGAGGCGAAGGCTTGGATCGTACCAGAGGTTTGTCGAAAAATCGATTATACCTCCTTTGTTGCAGGCGTGAGGGAGAAAAACCCCCAACTCGAGCATGTTATCTCTGTGAGAGGGGAGCAAAAGAGTGGGGCCTTTTCAACGAGCCTGGAAGATCTCATGGGTCAAGAGCTTAGTGCGGTGGATCGGGATCAACTGTCCAACCAGCGGCCTGAACCAACAGATATCGCCCATATACTTCCTTCAGGGGGGACCACCGGGTTACTTAAGGGGATTCCCAGAACGCATAATGATTATCTTTGCAATGTGGAGTATCTGCATAAGGCATGGGAGATGAATCCCAAAGAGATCTGCCTTCTCATCGTCCCCGTCGGTCACAACCTCGCCCTGCTCAATGTCGTGGGTGCCATTTTTTTAGGTTACAAATTAGTTTTGTTAGATTCAACCAAGCCTCAGGATATTTGTCACACCATCCAATCCGAGAGGGTGACCTATATGCCGACGGTTCCCAGCCTTGTGAAGCGAATCATCGAAATGGAGCAACTCCAGAACTATGACCTAAATTCTTTGAAAAAAATATCGGCTGGAGGTGAACCCAGTCCTCCTGAGTTGATTCGAGAAGTGTATCGAAAACTGGGGTGCACTTACATCAATGAATTTGGGATGAGTGAAGGATTACTTTGTAGGACAAAACTCACCGATGATGTTGAAACGATCTGCAATACGGTTGGCAAACCCTGCTGTCCCTATGAACAGGTGAAAATTATTGATGAAGGAGGGATGGAGTTACCCCCCCATCAAGATGGCGAATTGGTGACCAAGGGCCCTGGCATATTTGCCGGGTATTTAAAAAATCCAGAGGAGAATAGAAGAAGTTTTACACAAAATGGGTTCTTTAGAACGGGCGATCAGGCAAGAATAGATCGCTCCGGGTATCTAAGGATCACAGGAAGAATTAAAGACATTATTATCAGAGGAGGAGAGAACATCAGCCCTGCTCAGGTCGAAGGGCTTCTCTGTTCCTATCCAGGGATTGCCGATGCAGCGGTCGTCGGAATGCCGAATAAAGAATTGGGCGAGAAGGTTTGTGCCTACATCAAGCCTATCCCCGGAGAAAAAATTGATCCCGAGGGGATCAAGGCTTTTATGGAAGAGAAGGGGGCCTCAAAAATGTTGATCCCGGAAAGGTTCGAGTTCGTGGAGGATCTGCCCTTGACGCAAGCAGGGAAGCATGACAAAAAGGCCTTGCGAGAGGATATCAAGGGGAAGATAGGATTGATCAAATCAAACCCGCCATAGGGAGAGAGGACTCTCCAGAACCGATCGAGATTAAAAGAGGAGGTGTGACGAAATCATGGCCAAAGAGAAAAAAGTAATATTGACCGATTGTACACTCTGTTATCATAGCTGTGGGACGAAAGTGACCATTGAGGATGGGATTGCGGTTAAAGTCGAAGGATTGGAATCCCATCCTTTAAACAAGGGGAAGCTCTGCCCTAAGGGGGAGGCAGCCCTTGAGAATATCTATCATCCTGAACGGCTCAAATATCCGAT
>JBFMAE010000002.1:0-2237 GCA_040756085.1 Thermodesulfobacteriota bacterium
AAGAAACTAAATCGCAAAATGCATATAAAGTTCTTTCTCCGAACTCCGAACTAAATTACTCCGAACTTTTTTAGGAGAAAAAATGCTCGGTCAGTTGATTGTGAGCGGTCTGGCAGTTGGGGCCTGTTACGCCCTGCTGGCTCTCGCCATGGTCATTATCTACAAAACCTCGGAGGTTCTTAACTTCGCACAGGGTGAAATGGCCATGATCAGCACCTTTGTGGCCTTTACAATTCTGGATAGCTATCATGTGCCTTTCCCATGGGCAGCGGTCCTCACATTCTTATTCGCTATCCTTTTAGGTATTTTCTTTGAGATTGTCTTTTTGAGGCAAGCCAAAGACCCGACCGTTTTGGGATTGATCATCATCACCCTCGGATTCGAAATGATTCTGATGGGGTTTGCAGGTTGGAAATGGGGACCTGATCAAAGGTCCTTCCCTTTTCCCATTTCCAATATAGAGATCTATAACTTCTCAGGTTTAATTATCAGCAAAATCAACTTCTGGACGATCGTGGTCTGTCTGATCCTGATGTTCATCCTCTTTCTCTTTTTCCGTTATACTAAATTAGGGATCGCCATGAGAGCCACTCAACAGAATCAGTTGGCCGCCCGAGTGATGGGCATCCGTACCAAGTGGATTCTATCTTTTACCTGGGCGATCAGTTCTATGGTTGGAGCAGTCGCCGGCATGCTCATTGCGGCCCTCGGAGTACTCGATCCTCCCATGATGATGGATCCTCTTTTAAAGGGTTTTGCCTCAGGAGTCCTGGGAGGGATGACAAGTCTCCCCGGAGCAGCTGTAGGAGGTGCGTTGTTAGGGATCATTGAAAATCTTTTCGGTGGATATGTCTCTTTAGCCTTCAAATCGGTGGTAGCTTTTGCAATCATCGTGCTGATGTTATGCATCAGGCCAAGTGGCCTCTTGGCAAGACATTATGTGAAAAAGGTTTGAACCTTCCCCCTCACCTCTCCTCTCCCCCAAGGGGAGAGGGATGGGGTGAGGGGAAAACCCAAGAAAGGAGGGGGATAAGAAATGTTTAAAAGAACTTTGGTTTTTTACTCGCTATTGATTTTAGCCATTTTCTTAATGTCAACTCCGGCTTTAGCCCAAAAAGTTCGCGGTGTAACAGATATCGAGATCCTTGTCGGCCAGTGGGGGCCCCAGACTGGACCAGCCGCTGCATGGGGTTCAGTTGCCAGAGGATCAGATTTATTATTTAAAATCATTAACGAGGAAGGTGGAATCCATGGAAGGAAATTCAAATATTTCCTTCGGGATGACTCTTATCAGCCAGCAAAAACAAAAGCCATCGCAAAGGAGTTTGTTGAACAGATCGGTGTGTTTGGTGTCGTCGGAGGTGTTGGAGTTGCCACAGGGATGTCAGTAAGGGATTACTTGATGGAAAACAAGGTCATTTGGTATGGACCAGCCACTGGTGTTTATGAGTGGATTCATCCAATTCAAAAATACCTGTTCGCCATGTACCCTCTCTATGACGATGAAGCATATAACCTTACGGAATATCTTTACGAAAAATTGGATTATAAAAAGATTGCCATGTTCTACCAGAATGATGATTATGGGAAGCAGGGAGTGCAGGGAGTGGAACGGTATCTTTTAAGAAAAAAGATTAGTCTCGTCGCCAAGGTTTCAGCCGAAGTGACAGATAGGGATCTGAGCACTCATGCACTCAAGCTCAAGGAGTCTGGAGCCGAAGCAGCAATCATGTGGACGTTGCCTGTGCACGCGGCCTTGATTATGGCCGAAACGGCCAAAATCGGTTTTAAACCGCAGTGGGCAACCAGCAACACACTCTCTGATGCCCCTATGATGCTTCAAATGACAAAAGGGCTATGGGCTGGAATGATCAATTCTTTTGTTCTTGAAATGCCAGATTCCAATCTCCCCTTGATGGTGAAGTACCGGGAGTGGCATAAGAAATTGACACCTCAGGAGAGATGGGGTGTCTTTTACTACGCAGGGATTGCATTCGCCGAACCATTTGTTGAAGGCGTCAGGAGAGCAGGAAAGAATTTAACGGCTGATAATTGGGTAAAGGCAATGGAAACCTTGAAAGATTGGAAGGGGATCGGTCCACCCCTTACCTATACCAATCCCATGGATAGACAAGGAGGCAAACACGTATTCTATGGTAAAGTTCGCCCCGATGGGAACATTGAAAGGCTCACGGACTGGATCAGGATCACAAAATAAAATTGTAGGGGCGTTCAAT
>JBFMAE010000003.1:0-4699 GCA_040756085.1 Thermodesulfobacteriota bacterium
CTCGTGTTCTTTCTTCCCTTATGTTCATGATAATATTAATTTATTTATTGTCGTAACATTCATCTTTTTCAAGATGGACTGGGGCAATCTCCTTACCATCATTTATCCCGCTTAGTGCTCCAACATTACCACTTGGAAAGCGTAAGATTGAAAATGTTTCTCACCGTATTCGTAAGCATCACCTTCTGTTTCAAAGTATAATGTTTGTCCTCTTCGACCTGTGCATACTTTTGGATCACTCCTTCTGTCGAGAATAATAAATTGCCCCGTGTCTTCATCATTCTTTTTCATCTTATTTTGCTCCTTTCTGTTATATTTTCATCCATATTTTTGCACACCCCTAACAAAAAACATATCACAGAACCTTCTGTTCTTCGATGGCATTGGTTCAGGGACATAAAGCTATCACCTCAACCTTCGTTCATAAAATATCATACCAGGAAATTGTGTCAATTATTTTTCCCTCATGCTCACCTGTCCTTCCCTCTTTGTCGAAGAAAGGGAGCGAACTTTCCATTACCTTCATGAGGCGTTTCACATCATAACTAAAATGGATCAATATCTCCTCGGTTGCTTTCACGAGAAACTCCAGATATTTTTCTACATCGTAAGTATCGTCCGGACCTACTAATGGAAAAGGCTTCACCCTTTCCGATTTGTCCTTTGATAGGGCATCTTTGATCACATATCTCACCTTCTCTCCGGGATGGATCGGAATTCCAACATCCTCCAACTGTTGAGCGGCAAGAGCCGTCAGGTTATCCACCTTATAAGCGTCTGGCTCCTGAGAGATCCTCTTCCCGATAGCCAGATCCTCTTGCTTCGTCTGTCCTTCTTTCAACCTCAGGCTGTATTCAAGGAGAAGGTCTAAAATCTTAGGAATCTTCGACCGATAATCATTCAAGTTTTTTGCCTCCGCCAGAACCTCGAGCATCCGGACCTGAGCCTCCTGAATCAGAAGAGGCATATCACTTCGTCGGAATGCTAATCCCCTCGCCTTGATCTTCCCACTCTTGAAGAGGCCGAAGTAACGGTTGGCCACCGGGTTCTCCCGATTCCCCTTCGAAGGAAGGAAGGCCATCCATCGATAAATTCCCTCCAGACCCATGGTGATTCCAGTCGCTTCGCTGATCTTTCGACAGAGTTCAATCACTTCCTCTTCTCTTAAATCCTGTTTACGAATCCAGAGGGAATCGGTGATGGCATGGAGAAGTTCGAATCCCTCTTCCTCACAGACCTCCTTGGCCTGAAGGAGTTTCTCCCTTCCAAAAGCCGTAACCGCCTCATGGGCTTCAATCCTCCCAAAACGGGCATTTCGATAACCTAAATATCCAAATGAGGTGACAAGCATCCACTTGAGTGCCGTCTGCTTTCGATCATAGACCTCTCGTTTTCTCGTGTCCGTAATACGTGTCCGTGCCTGCACGCCGGAGTGCAGCGTTTCGGCACGCAGGCGTGATCCGTATCCGTGATCCGTGTCCATTTGCCTTATGCCTGTTGCCTGTTGTCGGTTGTCTAATTCTCCGAACTCCGAACTCATAACTCCTAACTTATCTATTTCGCATTCTGATTGTTTTGCCATTTTTTTAAGCCATGCCCTTCTTGCTAAGATGGGCTTGAGCGTCTTTGGAACTATTCCTTCCCTTTTCTCACAAATGATATAACCCACCTCTGGGACGCTATGATTCTCACAACATCCACAGAGCACGGTCTCGGGAGAGATATTGTGGATGGCCATGATGGTAGGATACATCGAGGCGAAGTCGATTTCTGCCACCTCCTCAAAAATTCCAAGCTTCGGCTGGAAGACAAGACCGCCTTTATCGGAAACGAGCAGATCCCATGCTGTCTTGAACTGTTCAGGCTCCCCTTTTCTCCAGGGAATGAGGATATCCTCCTGAAAGGCACGGTCGAGTTGCATTGAGGTGATGGCCGTCCCGGGAGAGGTGCGAGCCATTCGCTGAACCGGGATTTTGGCCAACCGCGCCAGTTCAATCACCCCTTCCATCCCTGATTCTCCATAGATGAAAGAATTTCGGCGATCAATATGCCATCTTCCGAGAAAGAGCTGGGCAGGCGCTTGGTAATAGGTCCTGCCATAGGAGAAGTAAGAGCGGCCTTTGGGATGTACTTGTCTCTTTACGGGGTAAGGCTCCCGATCCCAGGGAATCGAGGTTTCCCATTTCCTCTCCAATGAAAAGAGAAGGGGTAAAAGAGAGGCATCGCCGTCATCGCTCAAGATCACGTCAGGATCGAAATGTCGGAGGAATTTTTCTATCTCCCTGGTATCCACACGCTCCATCTCCATCCGGTACCCTTCACACTCCAAGAGAAGAGACTTCCGTGGGACGAGGTCTCCATCCATTCGAAGTTCCATTACTCGAAGGTCGGGAAGATCTCCATCGTCCATCCATACAGACTCAGAGGGATCGGAGCGAATCTCAAAGATACGATCCCCTTCGACCTCTGCAATGCATCGTCCTGTTGGAAAGAGCCCCTTTTCATAGAGATAAGCCTGGGGGGAAGGGATGTCACAATTGTAGAAATTAATTCTCTCTTCCCACTGGGAAAGAATTTTGGGGAGCTGAGCATAATGCTCGGGATCTCCCGTCTCGATTTCCATGACCTCCACTTCCTCTCCGCTCCAGAACTCCCTCTTCTTGGTCCACTGATACCCCGTAGCCCATCGGCTCTTCTGGAGAGAGTCGAACAGAGCAAAAAGATCTCCCCTCTTTCCCTGTGCATAGAATCGGGGGCGGAAGTGATCGCCGAATCGACAAAGCCTTCCCTCCCCATCTCTGATCCAGAGGATCATCGAAGACTCAAGAGGGTAGAGGTCAAAAAGCCATCCTCGGATTTGCATAAAAATAACGTGTCCGTGTCCGTGACTCGTGTCTAATCCTTGGTGTTAGAGGATAGAGGATCGCTTCGCCAAAGAAAAGCTACGCTTGAGGTAAAAAGCAAAATCTTTTGCCTCAAACGACCTGTCTGCGCCCGCCGAAGGAAGGCTTCGCGCAGGCGGGAGTGGTCCTTAAGTGCAACGCTCCTCCCGCAAATGGTCTCCTTCTTTCTCTTCGATTGTCTTTAGTTTCGCTCTCAGTTCCACCAAAGCTTTCTCGTGCTCGAGAAGGATGGAGACCAGGATCGTCTCAAAGGGCCAGGGTCTCGAAGCATAGACTCCGGCCTGCACATGAAGCCTCGCCTTTTCGAAGAGTCGATCAAGAAACTGTTGATCTTCTTTTCTCAGGCCCCTTCGAAACTTCCGCCATTCCTGGACTTCCTGTTCCAGAACCTGACTGAAAGGAAGAACGGTTCTTCCCATAGATCGTGCTCCAAACGATTAAATCTCAAATTCCAAATCCCAAAATCCAAATAAGTTCCAACCTCCAATGTTCTAATGACCAAAACTCTTAAATTGATTTGTGTTTGGGAATTCGGTCATTGGATATTGGTTATTATTTGGATATTGGTGCTTGGGATTTGGTGCTTATACAATCTCTTTTCCAAAATCATCTTTGGTCCCTGATCCTCCAGACATATCCTCCAGGCCAGACTAGAAAATTGAAAGAGTCTTCTCATGAGATATGTTCTCCTCGATTCCATTAATCTCCCCATCCTCCCTTTACTAAAGGGGGGAAAGGGAGGATTTTCAGAGAAGCCAGAAGGCTGGAATAGGAAAAAAGGGATTCCTCTCAAAGCCATTTCTTCTATCTTTTTCAGAGATCTTTCGAAGAGGGGCCGAACCTCCCTCTCAGGCACATCTTCATCCAGAAAGGTGGTGATCGGTCCCAGAAGAATCACCCAGGGTTTTTGTAGGGGCGATTCCTGCCTGCTGGCAGGCATGGCACGAATCGCCCCTACCAAGGAAATCAACCTTTCTCCCATCAGCGTCGCCATCTGATAGCAGGTGAAGGCCCTTGCTATTCGAATCCTCTTGAGAAGCCTCTCCGGCGGAATCAATGCTTTTCTTGCAAAGGTTGAGACCATGTAGGGATCAAAACGATTGGCCCCATCCAGTACGATGACATCCATTCCTTTGCCTGCCATCCATCCTGCCACATAGGAAGAAATTTCTCCTGCCCTCTCTCCCCAAAAAAGCACTTTTCTCGAAGAAACGGGTTGAGCAGGTAGTCCGACCCGTGTCAGCTGCAACAAGATTTCATCGAGTGAATTCTTCCTTGGGAAGATAGTTCGGAGTTCGGTAGGGAACGGTTTGGCTCCGCCCCAGAGGGGCTTCTGCCCCGGAGGGAAACCGTTCCGTACAGGAGTTCGGAGTTTAGAATCCATATGTTTTAGTCCCTCTCTCCTTTCTCCTCGTACTTCCGAATTTTAAGTTTTAAGATTTTGCTCCGAACTCATTACTTCGAACTTTGTTTAGCATTTTCGAAACACCCCAATCACTTTTCCGAGGATTTGTACCTCTCCTGACCCCTCCTCAATCTGGATCGTTTCCCACCGTTCATTGTCTGGCTTCAGTTCGATCTTTTTTCCTTTTTTGAAAAAACGCTTTACCGTCGCCTCCTCTCCCACCAGGCTCACGACGACATCTCCATTCTCTGCCGAAGGTTGGGACCGAACGACCACATAGTCGTCGGGGAAGATATAGGGTGACATGCTGTCGCCTCTCACCTTCAGAAGAAAGGCCTCTCTCCCCTTCACCCATTCCGCAGGAAGTGGAATGCTCCCTTCCACATTCTCC
>JBFMAE010000004.1:0-2884 GCA_040756085.1 Thermodesulfobacteriota bacterium
TGAATATAGAATCGAGCTGTTCGATTGCGGGTAAGGCCCGGGGGAATGGGATTGGGAACCGTCCTGCACGGTACAGGAGAAGCGGGATCGAAAATCAGCCTTAGAAACGGGAGGAAGTTGGAAACCCGAACGACTCTATTTTCGCTGGAGCCTGTGATCTGCCCGGTGGAGGTTAAAGTATTTGTTGGCCGGTCATAAACGATGGTAAACCTTCCGTTTCCCAGGTCTCGCCAGATGTTATCCAGACGATCAAGGTCAAAGGTGCCGCCATCCGTTGCACCTCTCCAACCTTGATCTGAGGCATAGCGAATCGCAAACTCCACTCCGGATTGAGCAATGAAGAAAGCTTGGTTGGAGTAGATAGGAAAGATAACGGACTTATGCTTCGTGGGAATCAGATAAGAGAGGATATACCCGATCGTAACCATTAGCAGCATGGCAATGACCAGGAAGAGAACCGAGATACCTTTTGGATTTCCAATCTTCACCCTCACCCCCACCCTCTCCCGTCGGAGGGAGAGGGAGAAATTTTGTAAAATTACCATTATAAATTTTTTCAAGGACTCAAAACCTCCTGCCAGGAGGCAAAAGTGCCTCCAGAATCCTGTATTCTAAAATTCTTATAGGTAGGTGGAACACCGAGATCCTCCGCCAGATTTTTAGGGTAGACCTTTGACTGTAAGGTCACATTCTCACCAGTTGTCAATTGGAGTGTTAATTGAAGCTGTATCTCGTTTGTCGCCTTCGTCACAGCAAATGAAGAGACATTTGCAGCCAGCGTAATGGTGGCTGAAGGTGATGCCTTAACCTTTTCGAGAGTGCTTGCGCCTGCGTTCCGTTGAAAAATTATAGTTTCACCTGCAATGTCCTGAACTGTTGCATTGTTTCTTACAAAAGTGATCGAAGTAGGTGTAGTTCCTGTTATGCTTTGAGCATCCCGGATATCTCTGCACATCCTCTCCAGTGACAATTTTCCTTCATCCAAAAGGGTCTTCTGATTGACCGTCATTGTATAGACCTTCAGGCTGCTAATTAAGAAATAGATAGAAATCGCCGCAACAATGGATAAGATGAGGATCACAATGATAATTTCAATTAAGGTAAAACCCCTTGATGAGGGTTCAAGGATTCGAGGGTTCATGGGTTCAAGTAATTTCAAAGAAGATTGAACAACCCTTTGTTTCTTAATCTCATTGAATTTTTCTAAAAGTTTGTAATTTCCATTCATTTCACTGGACCCCTTGAATCCTCGGACCCTGGAACCCTCTCTTTTATGGAAAATTTGTGACCACTGCATAAATTTCATAAGCATCGTTCTCCGGATCTTTTACGCGAACAAGAATTCTTTTATACCCTTCATCCGTACCAGAGGCATTGAAATTGCTGTCCACATAAACAATCTCCCATTGCCACTGGTAGTTCGAAATATCCGAGTCCGCATACGGTGTAAGGGCGATGGGGTTCAGGGCTGGATTGCTGTAATCAAATTTCATGAACTCTTCCATCTTCTGATGGCCGAGATACATCGCCGTCGCTACCATTTCTGGCTTCCCGCTTCCTCTCACACTTGTTGCGAAAGGAACGATGATGGCAGGCAGAAGAATGCCCGCCATGACGATTAAGATGATAATTTCGATAAGCGTAAAGCCCTTGTTTCCCATTTCTCCTACCCAAAAGGGTTCAAGGATTCGAGGATTCAAGGGTTCAAGTTTTCAATTTTATTTATTCACTCGGACCCTCGACCCCTTGACCCCTAGAATCCTTTTCAACTGATATTCACCTTTCCTGTATAATTCAAAACACTGATCGTTTTTGTCTGTCCACCTCCAGAGACGGTCACCGATCCGCCCCCACCTGTTGTTGGCTCCCCAAGAGAATTGAAGGTGATCGTGAAGTTGCTGCTGATCGTTACTCCTGATGGGAGCTGGCCCGAAGGGTCCAGACCGCCGGCGGGGCTGAAGGTATAGACAGGTGAGCCTGAAGTGAAGATGACACTCTTTGAAACCCTGTTGGCCATTGCAAATTCCTGTGCGTAACGAATATCAGAGGCTACCATATAAGCCGCTCCCTCCACCGAAGCCCTGGAAGAGAGGGCGAAATCCAACTTAGGGATGACTGTCGCAGATAGTATTCCGATGATAGCCATAATAAGGATCACTTCGATTAAGGTGACTCCTAAAGGGTTCAAGGGTTCCAGGATTCGAGGGTTCAAGTGTTTATTTTCTAAGAATTTTTCTTGACCCCATGACCCTTTGACCCCTCGAACCCTACATTTTAGAGTCCCAAAACCTTTTAACCGTTCGACCTTAGATATCATCCCTAACCCTCAATGTTTACCTAAACAAAGAAGCCATATTCCACCAGGGGAGGAACACGGCCAGCGCCAAAAACAGGACGACGACTCCGAGAAAGAGCGTCAGCACGGGTTCAATGTAGGCTGACATTTTTCTGATCGCATTTTCCACCTGGACGTCGTAATACTCCGCCACCCTTATCACCATCTCATCTAATGTTCCAGAAGATTCTCCCACCGCAACCATCTGGACGACGAGGAGGGTAAACCTTCCGCTCTCTTTCATCGAATCTGCCAGACTTTTTCCCTCTCTGATCTTCCGGCTTATTCCTTCGATCGATTGAGAAAGGATGACATTGTCAATAGTTTTAGCAGTGATTTCAAGGGTTTGGAGAATAGGGACCCCGCTCCGGTTCAACATGACAAAAGTATAAGCAAATCGAGATAAAGCCACGATCAGGAAAAGATTCCCAAATACAGGGATTCTCAACTTCAGTTTGTCCCAGAGGTATTTCCCTCTTTCCGTACGGAGATAATGTCTGAGCAGGATCGGAATTCCAACAACCACCGTCAGCACAAGATACCAATAAT
>JBFMAE010000005.1:0-17965 GCA_040756085.1 Thermodesulfobacteriota bacterium
TGAAACCAAATTTTCAAAATTAGGAGGCGGAATTATCTGTGCTTTAGTTGTTTTGGGTGGCGCTATGCCAGGAGATTTTTCTCTAAGGTTAGGCTCCACTCCACTAAGCATAATCTCAAAACCTTCGACCTGTAATATTTTATTCAAGTAATCAATGAGCTTTTGTGTTGTTTCGGCATCACCCCTATACTCTTTTGGATTCCCGAGTCGAAGCAGAACTCTTTCTAACAACGCAGGTAAAAGATTTCCTATAGGGTCTCTATTTAAGTCCTGAAGGGACTCAAGCACAAACCATTTTCTAGTGGACGATTGACCGGTAGGCTCTACACCGGCCCGAGAGAAAAATGAATGGATTTCCGACTTAGAGCGGTATGGTCCGGGAGAATCATAAGCAAGACCTCCACCTGCCCCCTGCCCCGAGCCGCAGATTATCTCGGCAATTGCTTCTAATGTTGTGTCATCCAGTCGTTTTTTCGGCATTTCACACCTTTATGGTTTTTCCGCATAAAAGGGTGATGATCCCCTAACCCGCATCGGTTGGGTTACGGCATCTATTGAAAGATAATAATGATCGACCTTCTTAACCCATTCGGCAACAATCAAACAGCGCTCAGGGTAAACTTCGTGCCATTGGAGGCGGGATATCACCCCCACCCTCTCCCGCCAGGTGAGACTGCAATTTGAGAAGAGAAATATCATTTAAAATATCCCTCCTTAAGAATATAGGTTCTATAGGGGTCTTTAGGACCTGTTCCCATCTCGGCGAGCACCCCATCTGTAGCCAGTTTACGCAAGCGGGTTCTTGCAGTACGGTCGGATGTCTTCCAAAGTCTGGCAGCTTCTTGTGTGGAGATATGGCCTTTTTTTGAAAGATAATCTATGAGCTGATTGTGCCAATCAGGCAGGACAGGGACACCAACTCTTGTTCCAAAGAGAGTGACCCTGAAGTTTGTCCCGATTTCTTCAAATCTGGGTGGTTTTAGACCTGCTTCAGCGCACACCGCAAACATTCTACCAATACCAGAGCCCCACTGTTCGATGAGACCTAATTCCCTAAAAGTGCGTCCAATGACTCTATTCCTTAGGCGAGAAACTCCTGAAAGGGCTGCCTCTATGGTTAAACCGAAGGGTAATAGTCCGGGATTCGTGATTTCAATGCGGTTATCAAAGATAGCAAGCTTGGTTCCAGCGCCGCCTATTGAATAATCTGCATGGACAACTGCGTTGATAATAGCTTCTCGGATCGCCGGTGAAGGGTACTCGGATCGTTCTTTCCGGCGGGTTCGACCAATTTCTATGCCCTGCAAAGTATTCCGTTCAACAAAGGAAACGGTGCTTTCAACGGCATTCGGTAGATATTCATCGATCTCTGTCTGATCGATAAATCTTGATGTATCAGTTCCCCGAAATCGAGCACAGCGAATACTTGCATCCGGAAAAAGGCGACGACGGCTCTTTCCGAAAAGAAGCACAGCACCATTCGTAGGAACTTCTCGGCCTCTGTATTCAGCAACAAGACCGCGAGATTTTCGTTCAGGAGAATGAAGAGGCCTTGATACGGCTGCGAAGAACTCGGAAGCTGCTCGGAAGTCAATCTCTTCCGAGCTCATTTCCGTGCATGGTTGTTCATCGAAGAAGGTATTACGTGCCAAGAGACGGATTTCAGCAACCATTTCAGGTCCCGCACGTCGGTTTGTCGATCCTAAGCGAATGTAGACCCCTGACTCTGAACCTTCTGACCGGACATAATAAGGTCCAATGGCATGGGGGATGGTAATGACAAGAAGTTCTCGATCACGCCAGGATTGGATTTGAATGTCAGGAATAAGAAAGGGACGAATTCCATCCGCAAATGCACTGGCGAGGCGTTCTTCTTCTGCCAGCGGATCCAATACACCAACCACCTCTTTCGTTCGATCACGAACGCCTATAACAATAGATCCACCCGAAGTATTTGCAAAGGCAACAGCAGTCTGGACGATGTGTTGTATTGATTTACAATTTTCCTTAAATTCAAGTGTCTTGCCTTCATCCCTGGCCAGATAAGATTGAATCATTTACGATGTCTCCTTATTTAGGACATTCCTTTACTCATTCGCTCACCTCTCTTCTGGGTACGGGTTTACTTCCCTCTTTTTCGTCTGCCTTGATAGACAAAAACAAATTCGTTAACTATTTATTGTAACAGCGCCAACGATAGTATCGTTGGCCCGACGCTTTCTTGGGTTTTCCCAGGAAGGCGTTTCTTTTTTAACCAAAACCAACAAGTTGTTCTCTCCCCCAAAATCCCAAAGTCATCATTTTTCTCGGTCTCCATAAGGGATTTCTCCCTCCCTAACCTGCATTGGCAGCGTTACGGCATCTATAGACAAGTAATAGTGATCAACATTCTTAACCTCATGCCATTGGAGGCCGGCTGGGTCTTTAAGTCTTTTCAAGACCTTCTGGATGCCCCCGTATCAAGTACCCCGTGTCAAGCACGGGGCAGGCTAAGGCAGGCTCCTCAAGTCCGGCATGACAGACTCTTTTACCCTCTCTTCAAATCCCCCCTCGCCCCCATTTTCTAAAGTGGGGAAACAAACCTGCTTCACCCCCCTCACCTACATCCTCTCCCGCGAGGGGAGAGGGATAGATTGAATTTATTGCGGGTTTATTGCGTGTTTATTACGGGTTTTTCGGGTTTAAATTTAGCCCTTTATTAGCCCTTTGATAGCCCTTATGGTTCATTCACTCTTCTAAAATCAGGGAGATTATAAAGTCTGCTCCTTTTGCCCATGCCCATTTGTTGCCCAATTATTGCCCAATTTACCCCTTTCTTCATCTCATACGAAGCTGACTGGTACCTTTAAGATGCATCCATGATGCAATTGATTCTTTGAACCTGTATCCCTCACACCCCTTCCCTCTGCCGCCAGGGGAGACGGGTAGATTGGCATGATGGCGTCTTTATGGCGTCTTTATGGCGTCTTTGGCTTCTTTGTGACGTGTTAAAATATACTCCGTTCCCTTACCAGTAACACCAATTTGCATAAACAACCCAAGAGATACTAAATTTGACAAATCACGCGTTGCTGTTCTTTCCGAAATATTGCATACCCCCTGATACTCTTTGTTTGTAATCTTTCCCTTCTCTTTTACATACATTACTGCCTTAATCTGCCGCTCATTCAGGCCGATTTTTTGCAAGTATTCCTCTGTATAGATATCTTTTCTGAAAATCACCCTGAATCCCTGATCGACCTCGAACTTTGGCTCAGGGAGGCCAGCTTTTTGGCAAGCTCTCCGCATCTTATCTATTCCGCTTCCCCATTGTTCAATCAAACCCACGTCATAAAAAATCCCGCCTATCCCTTTATTTCTCAGGACAGAGGGGTGAGGTTTATAAAGATCCTCTACCGTTAAACCCAGAGACAATCCACCCGGGTTCCAAACGATCAATTCATCATCACGTATTCTCACTTCTGTATTAGAATGAGCCGTATAGTCCCGATGACACACGGCATTGATAACCGCTTCTCTCAGTGCCTCAAGTGGATAATCCCATACCTCTTCTCTCGCTGGTTTACCTGTCATCACAAATTTTACATTGATGTTCTTACGTATGAAATCCATGGCCTCTTCTATCTGTTCGATGATGGAGCCTTCGATCATTCTGTCATCAATAACCATTGTTTCTTCCTTAAACCTCCCGCAATGTATCATTGCCTGCGAAAGAAACCGTTGGGGTTGCTTGTGAAAGAGAAGAATTGCGGCCCAGGTAGGTTTTCTGTCCTTTATTAACTCCAGCTTTTCCAGAACTTGCAACGGTTTCTCTGTAATACTGATTTTCCTTCTTCCCGCACCTTTTGTGCCCTCAATGTATTTCTTGACTTTCTCTATATCTATGTCGTCCAGAGAAGCATTCGTTACAGAGAGCCTGTCCCAACTCATTCCTGTTGAGTGAAAATGCATCTCTGCAATTTCATGAGGCTGCATAACCCGATTACTATTCTTAACCCTTCTGAAGCATCTTCCTTTCATTGAAACAGGTTTGATAGGGAATTCCTTGATCCAGATGGCAGCAACCTTTTTTCGATCTTTTTCTTCGATTTCAACTTCGGGGATGATCCAAGGCTCGGTGGCTTGAGAAATCTGGTTTGACCAATCTTTCAATGTTTCTTTCCCAATCTGAATTCCTTTTATATCGCCTTTATCAGAAACACCGATTAAGATAATGCCACCTCTTGTATTTGCGAAAGCTACCGCCGTCTCAAGAGTCTCCTTATCGAAGGACGCTTTGAATTCAACAGTCTCAGTTTCGCCGTTTTCAATCAATTTTCTTAAATCTTCCTGTTTCAACTAACCCTCTCTTCCTATCCTTCAAAAAGAAGGGAAAAGGTCATCATTTCTTTTCATCACCATAAGGGATTTCTTTCTCCCTAACTTGCATCGGTTGGGTTACAGCATCTATAGACAAATAGTAATGATCAACCTTCTTGACTTCGTGCCATTGGAGGCGGGCTGGGTCTCACCCCCACCTTCATCCTACCCCATCAACAGGGAGGCTGAATGATGCAATTAGGATGCAATCATGATGCAATTGATTCTTTTAACCCGTGCCCCCCTCACCGCTCCCTCTCCCGCCAGGGGAGAGGATTGTAGCGAAATGAATCATACCCTTACTTGGGGGTACTACCCTTTCTCCCTTTTCCTAACCGTCCATTATTATTCTCTCTTTTGCCCTCTTTTATGAGAGTTCCATTTTTTAGCATTTAGAATAGCTAATTAAAACGCTTATATTTATGAATGCGCTTATATTTTCATCCCCATCCAATACCCCCCGTCAAAAAAGGGATTGAATAGTTTACTTATTACCACGTTTATTACCACGTTTAGCGATCTTATTACCACGTTTCTCCCAAAGAGCCTTCCGTCCAGTTCCTTTGCAGCGTAGATTCCCATCTTCACGGAGTCGATTTAAAACGACGCGTATCATATCCCTGCTGATGGAAGGACACGCCTGCTCCAATTCTGATATCGAAAAAGTTGACGGGAGTCTTTCAATTGCATGTTCAATCAGGGCTGTTTTCGCTCCCCGACCCTTTGTTATGGTTCCTACCCGTTCTTCAAATTCGCGGTAGGCTTTAATCAGAGTACCTAAGAAATACTCCCACCACGCCTTCAACCGGTGTTGCCCTTGGTGCCAACCTGTAGAGGACATTTGGAGCGCTTCGTAATATGTTTCCTTGGATTGCTCGATGATACGCTCCAAACTAATGTAACGACCCACCTCAAAATCACAATGGTGCAGAAGGAGAACCGTCAGGAGCCTTGAAACTCTCCCATTTCCATCGGTGAAAGGATGGATACACAGGAAATCCAGAATGAACGCAGGGATCAATAAGAGAGGGCTAACCTTTCGTTCATCCCATAACCGATTGAATTGGACGCATAACTCTCTCATGTAAAAAGGAGTTTCGCTCGCCGCAACCGGAATAAAACGTGTAACCCATCGACCATCGGGTAGTCTCTCTTCAATGGTATTGTCCCTCCTTTTCCAAAGCCCCGCGGGAACATCCGTTTGAGCGTAAATTTCTCGATGGAATAAAAGAATGGTTTCTTCACTGATTTCAAATTTCTGCGGGGTTGTATGGATTTGGGACAGAACATTTCTATACCCAAGGACCTCTGCCTCTGATCGGTCCTTAGGGTTCGTTGGATGAAGCATCAATTCTTTGAACCGCTCTGGGGCAACCGTCACTCCTTCAATTCTATTTGAGGATTCGGTACTTTCAATGATAGCCACTCGCCGGAGAGATTCCAACACCTGCGGCGTTTGATGACGAAATAGATCTTGCCGTCCTTTAAACTCGCCTAAAATCTGAATCATCCCCCCCATCTCAATAGGGATTGCCTGCTGTTCAAGAAATCCACGATCTAATGATTTCATCCTTTTCGGCCTCCATAAGGGATTTCTCCCTCTTTAACCTGCATCGGCTGTGTTACGGCATCTATTGACAGATAATAATGGTCCACCTTCTTAACTTCGTGCCACTTGAGGCGGGCGGGATCTTTAATTGGATTTTGGAGCTTGGGATCATTCTCGCAATCTGTAACCACATAAAGCCAGTAGCAATCTCTCCGATCTTCAGCAACTCTTTTCTCATTGGGTGTAAGTAGAACATTTCCAGTGGATTCACCAATTCCTTTGACTTCGATGAGCCGAAGCTCACCCGAATTTAGATCCAAGCTCGTCAAGTCATACCCAAAGTTTTTTTCATGAACGTCATGAACCTGACGGCCTTTCTCTCTCTCATACTCCATAGCCACCTGCATGGCTATTGCCTCAACCTCTGAATCGGGTTGCAAACGGTATACCTCTGGGGACTTCCTCTCAGGATGCGGGAGAATAAGTACGCTGGTTATTCGCTCAACAGCCTGAAGGGTCAAAGCACGCTGTCTATCCAGCTCAAGGCGACGTTTTTCTCTTCGAGAGAGAAGTTCTGCATGCCGAGATTCAGCCTGTGCAAGCCGTCCTTCGGCTCCGGCTGCCTTTCTCTCCACTTCTAGGGCCAATTTTCCGATTTCTTCGTCTGCCTTTTGCAGAAGTTCAGTAAGTGACAACTCAACGTGAGCAGCGATTCTATCCAATTCGGATAGGCGCTCAAGACGTACTTCATTAAGGAACGGCATGAGGGCGTTTTCATTTAGCCACTCAATAGCCTCAGGAATTGTGGCTACTGAAGATAAATCTTTAGGAATATTGGCCGGCAAGAAATTCCCAAGAATATTTGGCTCTCGAAGGCGAGGAACCCCATTATCGGAAAGCTCTATGGCAAAAAGCCTTTCATGGATGACATCCCCTAGGCCATCCACAACACGGGCTCTGTAGACATCTATACGGGACGGAGAATCATGCTGAAGAGAGTAAAAGCAGGATCCTTTGTTAAGAGGCTCTTGGGCAACATTAGATGTGTGTCGCCTCAGAGCCTCAAAAAGACCATGACCAGGCGTTACCCATTCCAAGTTATTCTTCTCTGCTGTTTCACGATCGGTGGAGAATCGGGGATACTTTGTGGCTAAAGGAGGTAATCTCCAATCGGATTGGTTCTCATATTGTCGGAGAATAGTGGGAGTCCTGATCGATTCGAAGGTGTGTAGAAGTGAGGGGGCCGGTTTTAATGTAAAGGGTACATATTCTGAAGAATCCGATGTATGAGGAATGCGTTTTGTGAATATCTTCTTTGCTACCCATGAACCATCAGGGCCTCGCTCAGGGAAATAGACCATTGCTTCCTTGATTCGTCGAAGGTAAAATGGAGCTCTTCGTTGTTCCATTGCCGTCCTAATAGAGCGTACGTCAGCATAGGCATCTTCATCGAGAAGTTGGAGGAAGAAAGTGAAATTGACAGGGTCGCCTTTGTGAGGGGTGGCCGTAAGAAGAAGTAAATGGTCACTTGAATCCCTAAGTAGTTCTCCCAGACGATAGCGCTGTGTCTTATGTTCTCGATCAGCGGCTGACATTCGGTGAGCTTCATCTACGATCACGAGATCCCAGTGAGCTTGCCGAAGTCCTTGGAGAATCTCAGATCGTTTGGCAAGATCGAGGGAGGTAATGATTTGGTTTTGCTCCATCCATTGATTAATACCAAACTGGTCCCTGATTTCAGAACCCTTTATCACTTTAAATTTTTCATCAAACTTTTCATTGAGCTCTCTTTGCCACTGAAATGTTAGGTTTGCTGGACAAACAATAAGGGCCCGTTCAGCAAGACCTCTAAGTTTTAGCTCTCGGATCAGGAGCCCAGCCATAATGGTTTTACCAGCACCGGCATCGTCGGCTAAGAGGAATTTGACACGGGCAAGCTTAAGGAGGTAGTCGTAAACGGCTTCAAGCTGATGAGGGAGAGGATCTACTCTCGAAATAGAAAGACCAAAATAAGGATCGAATTCATAGGCTATACCCAAGGAGTAGGCTTGAAGACCTAAGCGGAGAAGTTTGCCATCACCGTCAAAAGTGGAAGTGGTTTCAAAGATAGTAAGGGTTTCGATATCTTTTGATGTGAGCGTGACGTTGCGGAATTTTTCTGATTGAGTACCGACCAAGCCTAAAGCCCAAGTATCCGGGCCAGTTTGCCTTACGGTCTCAATGCGCATCAGTTCATTAAAGAGAGAACCTTTGAGAATTTGGCCGGGTTTAAGGATTTTTGGGGTCATCCCCTTTCACCCTTTAGTTGTTCCAAATTTTCGGCAAACCCCTTACGCTGGCAAGGGAGGCATTCCGAATACCTTCTTTACTCTAGCTTTCCAGTCTCCAAGATAAGGAGGTCGATTTGAATTCAAAGGAGGTAAGTCCATAAATTTCTTGCGGTAGGCAAGCAGAAGATCAAATTCAGAAGTAGTAATGATCGGGGTCGCCTTATACCCAAACTGCAGCCGTTTCGCAGGAAATAGCGAAGAATAACCAAAACTACAATAAGTCCAAGCCGCTGCATGCCTGCTTCGATCCTTATTTTCGATTGTTCTCCAGAAACCTTTTAATCGTATTCTCAGATTAACAGAGCTTCCAATATATATAATACCCTTTGGATCCTTATTTTTTAACCTCCCAATCACCATCGGAACCCCTTCCCTATCAACACATCGAAATTGATAAACACCCTCCCTCTTAGGAATGGTGGACAATTCTTCTACTCTAAACCGGGACCAAATACTCCAACTCGTTTCCATATCCTTCTCCATATAGTACAAGGTTACTAAGAAATCAGTTACCCCTCACCTATTTCAATTGTTCAGATGTTCTCCTGCCTAAGCCAACCCACCGCATGGAGCAGAGAGCATGGGGCATAGCGTAAAACCTCGATCGTAAGGCGCAAGGAGTAATTCACAAGGGAAGAAAAAAGCTCATTACCATCCCAACAGATACTTCAAGAGTAGACCTCCGAAAAAAGCTATAGCAATGCTGGTCAACGTTCCAATTAAATAATATTCTGCGAAATGGCTCCCCTCTTTCATTTCCGGATAACGGGCAATGGATTTAGCGGCAAAGATATATCCGATAAATTCCATCTTACCAAAGAGCACAGCAGTCAAAACCAGACTTCTTTCTACTATTCCAATATACCGCCCTGCTCGTTCAATTCCCGGTTTCTTATCTGAATTCAAACTTCCCAAAAACCCCTTGCACAAGATTCCGGTGAAGAAGCCTCCCCCGAATACAATAAAAACAAAGAGTGAACCAAAAAGAAATATAGAATGTTCTGACCAATAGGGTGATAGAACATCAACCCAAGCATTTAAGGACGCCTTATCCAGAAAGGAGATGGCTGCTCCAATTCCCAATACATGAAGCGTCTGGTCCCCATGAAAGTAGAGCCAAAGACGTTTTTCAGTACGTTTTTGGATCAGATTTTTAGAATAGTCAATGAAAACATGAAATGAAGCGAGCAGAACAAGAGTGATGATCGTTCGATAAGAAATGGCTGGTAAAAGGAGGACAATGGAAAGGAGAAAAAAGATAAGGCCATGAAATAAAAGAACCGTGACCCTTTCTTTATTTTCAGCCAAATGGTCAGGTTGGAAAACGAAATCGGTAAGCACGTGGGCAAGGAAAATCTTCCAGAAGATCATGATGATCCTCAATCCCTATTGCACCCTTTCAAAGGTGAAATTGTCCATTACACCCTATTTAAGGTGTGAGGTTAAGACCTTCTCAACAAATTCAATCCCCTGATTGAACTCATCCCAATTGGCTGCTTTTAATCGTTTCTGGACATTTTGATAAGCAACTCCTAATTTATTGGCAATTTCCTCATAAGTGGGCAACATCAATCGCCAGCGAATAGCCTCCCATTGGGCCCGAGTCCACTTTTCTTCCAGTAGATCTTGGTACATGAGAATCGCATCCAAAGTCTCATCGAGGGTAGTATCTCCAGTTATAATTTTTGTACGCCTCTTCCCTTTAAATTTTTGTTCTCGAAAGAAATTGATACCATCCCTAGAGCGGTGAAAAGCTTTACCATCCTGGGAATAGGAATCCTTCTTGTTTTCCACAGCAATTTCACCGATGCCGATAGACGAACGGAAGCTGAGCATGGGTGTAAGGTCGGCAAGGGTAACTAACGCCCGATAAAAAACCGTTAACTCGTAAGCTTTCTCAACTCTTGATAAGACAAACTGGAATTCGTCACCTACAGTGACATTAAAAGAGGTAGGAGTATGAATGGCGTTTTTGTAAATCTTGGACACTGTCGTGAATTCTTTCTTCAGGATTGTATCGATTTTTCTTCTTTGGTCCGTGGAGTATCTCTGCGATCGAACTATGTCGCATGTCACAACGGCTACGATTCTTTCCATTGGATTGTCTCCATTTACACCCCAAATAGGGTGTATTTATACTTTACACCTTATATAGGGTGTATTCTTTTGTCAAGCCCTGATTTCTTCCCTGTCTCTTGATTCTCTTCAAAGACGATTCGTTGCTTTTGGGGATTTGCCCATTCGGATAGGATATCCAAAATGTAATTCTGCCTTTTAAAATTGTATATAAGTGCCATTCTGTGATCAGAAGGGATGGTTTCTCCAGAAATGGTAGAGGTAGAGTTGGGCATAGCCGGCGAAGGGACCAAAATGGTTGGATACAAATCCTTCCATCACTTTCTCTCCCACCCGTCTCCCTCCAAAATAGACCTTTTGTAAACCCCTCTTAATCCAGGTATCGATGGGGAAGGCTTCAATAAAATCTAAGGAGTAGAGAAGTGTGCAATCGGCAACCTTTTTCCCTACGCCGGAAAGAGCCATCAACGATCGCCTTGCCTCCAGATAGGGCAACCCTTTCAGAGCCAGGAGCTGGTTCCGATCGATACAACGGCTTGCTTTGATCAGGTAATCTGTTCTGAACCCCGCCCTGACCTCTTCCATCTGAAGAGGACTCCCTATGCAGTCAGGTTCTGGAAACCCATAGCCAATGTAATTTCCCCAGCCGATCTTTCTTCCGGAAGATTTACAGAGGACTTCGATCATCGAACGGATATGGGAGATGGCTTTGGCAGAGGAACACAAGAAAGAGATCAGGCATTCCCACGGATCCTGCCGGATGAGTCTCAATCCTCGATATTTCTCAATGGCCTGATGAATGATGGGGTCCCGTTCGACCTCCTTCAACATAGAATCCAGATCTTCATCCAATCTGAAAAAATCGATCAGAAACGATTCCTCCACCCCCTCATAAAAAAGGAAATCTCCCTTTTGCCAGATGGAGAAAATCCGGGCGGAGGTCTGGACTATATAGGTCTCCATGACCTTGGTAAACCGGAAAAATTGCCCACATTCCAGGCTATCTTTGAGAGAGAAAGGGCGTACCCTGAGTCGGGCGGTCATTCCTTTTTCTCCATTGGAGGCTGGATGATTGCGATGGCATAAGCTTCCAGATTGAAATACTTTCTGGCCACTCGGTAGACATCCTCCTTGGTCACCTTCTGAATCTCCTGAGAATTTTGCCGATAATGATCGAAACCCAATCCATAGAGCTCGTCGAAAGACATGAGATTGGCCTGGTCTTTATTGGTCTGGAGCCCGATCTCGAAGTTGCCGATAAGATATTTCTTTGCCCTCTCGATCTCGTCTTCGGTTAATCCTTCCTCTTTGATCTTCCTCAATTCTCTCAACACTCCGTCAATGGCCCGGTCGAGCTTGTCGGGATGGGTTGCCATATAGACTCCGATATATCCCGGATCAATATTTTGAGACGATATGAAAGCGAAAGCATAGGCCAGACTTTCTTTATCTCTCAACTCATAGAAGAGCCTCCCCCCCTGACCGGATAGGGCTGCATCGAGAACCTCAAGAGCATAATGATCTTTATCAAGGAGCGTAGTCCCTAAGAATCCAAGGACGAAATGGGCCTGTTCTTTGTTTTTATGGATCACAGAGCGTTTCATCTTCTGAAGGGGTGCATCCTGAGGAAGTACAGGGAATGGTGTTTCTCCTTTTCGGAGATCTCCGAATCCCTTTTTGACGGAAAGGACCACCTGATTTGCATCCACATCTCCCACAACCGCCAGGACCATATTCTCTGGAACGACGATTCGCCGGTAATAGTCTTTCAGGTTCTTCCGGGTCAAATTCTGGATGGACTTAAATGTCCCCATGGTGTCCATTCGATAGGGATGTTTCTCATAGAGGGTCCGCCGGAAAAGTTTGAAGACCATTCGGCTAAGATCATCTTCCTGCTGTCGGATGGCAGCCAGGATCAGACGTCTCCTCTTTTCCATCTCTTCCGGGTCAAAGGAGGGTCGTTTGATCACCTCTGTAAAGAGGGAGAAGGCCTCATCAAAGTGATGGCTTAGAAAGGTAAAGGTGATGCCAAAACTGTTGTAGCCGGAAAAGCCGCTGAGGGCACCTGCCATCCTCTCCACTTTTTTTGCGATCTCAAGGCTGGTTTGATTTTCCGTACCCTTGGTCACCATCACTGCCATAAACTGATTAATTCCATTCTGAGCTTCGTCCTCAAACCGTATCCCACCCAGGAAGGAGGCCTGAAGTGTAACAATGGGAAGGGAACGGTTCTCCTTGACGATCAGACGGATGCCATTTTCCAGGATGAGCCTCTGAGCAACCCCTGTCTTCTTTTCCTCAATCCGGACCCTCTTGGACAACGCCTGGCTGAACTTTCCCTGCAACTGTAACTGCTTTAAAAATTCGGATTTCTCCTTTGGATGGAGGATGCTGATACTCCATTGGGAGACTTGAAAATATTTTTTTACTGCCTTTTGAATCTCCTCGTCATCGAGAAGACCGATCCGCTTCATATACTCTTTTTCAAACTGGAGATCTCCTGCGATGGTTTTGTAATAACCCAGTTTTCTCGCCTGCCCCTGGACGGTCTGACGGTCATAGACGAGTTCACTTTCGACATTCAACTTGAATCGATGTAGCTCTTCTTGTGTCACCCCTTCCTTCTCCAGACGGATTACCTCCTCGACAATGGCCTCCAGAGCCTTCTCCAGGTTCTCGGCAGGGAGTGTCGCTCCAATGATAAAAAGCCCCGGATCTTTAGGAGTGAAGGAGGAGGCGGAAACGGAGTGGACAAGACCTTTCTCCAGTTTCACTTTCTGAGCCAGTCGGGAGGTCTCCCCTCCCCCCAGGATCTGGGCAATGGCATCGAGAACAGGGGTATCCTCGTCTCGGATAGAGGTGATGGGAAAGGCGATCTGGAGATAAGTCTCCTTGAAATTTCCGGAAGTGATCACAGACCGAAATTCCTTCTCCCCGGGCTCTTTCACCCTCACAGGAAAGCGTTCCGACGAGGACTGGAATCCTTTAAAGGCGTCTCTCATCTTAACCTCCATCTCTCGGAGGTCGAAATCTCCTACGCCAATCAATACCATCCTTTTCGGGACATACCATCTTTTGAAAAAAGAGACCATCTGATCCCGCTGGATGGAGCGGATCGTCTTCTCATAACCAATAATGGGTCGCCGATAGGGATGTCTCTGGAAAAGGGTAGCCATGGTCTGCCTGAAGAGCTTTCGTGAAGGGTCATCCTCTCCCATTCGAATCTCCTCCAAAATCACCTCTCGTTCCCTCTCCAATTCAATGAGGTCGAAGGTCGAGTTTTGGATAGCATCGCTCAGGATGTCAAGGCCAATGTCTGCATATCGGCTAGCGATGGTGATATGATAGACGGTATGGTCGTAAGAGGTGTAGGCATTGATCATCCCTCCCAGTGATTCGATCTCCCTTGCCATTTCGCGGACCTTCCGTTTCGCCGTCCCTTTAAAGAGCATATGCTCGATGAAATGGCACATCCCGGCTTCTTCGTCCCTTTCATCGCCGCTTCCCACCTCAACCCAGACCTGAAGAGCCACAACGGGTGCATTTCGGTTTTCCTCCAGGATGACCCGCAGGCCATTTTCTAATGTGAATTGATGGAGGCGATCCTTTGGCGAGGCAGATTCGTCCCCCCATAGAAGGATTGCAATAAAAATAGCCAAGCACGCTAAAAAAAAATGGTAGCGCTTCATCTTTTGCTGCCTCCTGTCTTTTAAAAATTATAAATGAAAGGATCGAAAAAACAAAGAGCGAACCCCGGATATCCCGTGTTCGCCCCTGATGTCATCTTTCTATTATAATAAAAAACCTCTAATTAAATCGTTTCTTTTCCCCCGCGGAAGGCTTTGAGATTAAGTTCATGAACTTTTTCAGGAAGGTGCTGGAGGAGATTCTTCTCCCAGACTTCCTCTTTGATATCGAAGAAATTTGATAAGGCGCCCAGGGTGACAATATTAGCCGCCCTGGCATCTCCAAACTTCAAAGCAATGTCGAGGGCATCGACCACGTACACATTTCGTTTAAAATATTTTTTAAATGTCCCAATCACATTTTCAGGATATTTCATCTTTCCAAGGTTGACAGCCGGGGGATACATTTCCTGAGCGTTGAGGAGAACCTTCCCCTCCTTTCTCACCCAATTGATGTATCTTAGTCCTTCCAGAAGCTCAAAAGAGACAAGATAATCAACGTCCCCGTATTTGATAAGGGGGGAATAAACCTTTTTCCCGAATCTGAAATGGGTGGTCACGTCTCCGCCTCTCTGGGCCATCCCGTGAACCTCGCTCTTTTTTACATCATAGCCGACCTCATGGAAAACTGAGCACAGGATATCGCTCGCAAGAATCGTTCCTTGTCCTCCAACACCCGATAATAGAACATTGGTCACTTTATTTTCCATTCCTTCCCTCCTCAGGCCTTTCCTGGAATAATCGCCTCAAACTTACAGATTTGGTGGCAGAGACTGCAACCCGGGCATTGTAATCGGTTGATATGGACAACCCCTTTTCTCTTGTGGCCGTCTTGCGTGACGGCCTCCTCTCCGGATACTTCTCTCCAGCTGATCGCAGGGCATCCCACTTCAAGACACAACCCACAACCTCGACATTTGTCCATATCGATGAGATAAAAAGGATGTTCGAACTTTCTCTTTTCTCTCCGGTGTAACATGCACGGTCCGTTGACGGTAAGGATGACCGAAGGCTCATCCCTTTCAACCTCTTCTTGGATCACCTCCATCGTCTCTTTCAGATTATAGGGATCGACCTTTCTCACATGTTTAACACCCAGAGCCCTGGACAGTTCCTCAAAATCGATACTATGGGTTGGTTCTCCAATAATCGTATATCCAGTCCCAGGATGCTCCTGAAGACCGGTCATTCCTGTGGTTCTATTATCAAGAATGATAGTGGTGGAGTTACCTTTGTTATAAACAACATCCATCAGCGGTGTAACCCCTCCGTGCAAGAAGGTCGAATCGCCGATGACTGCACAGAGTTTTCCCAATCCCTCGCTGCCAAGGGCCTTGGATGCACCGAAGGCATTTCCAACGCCTGCACCCATGCAAATCGTAGCATGGATTGCATTTAGGGGAGGTGCTGTGGCCAGTGTATAGCATCCTATATCACCAAAGACAAACAGGCCCAATTTTTTGATTCCATAGAATAAAGCCCTGTGCGAACAGCCCGCACATAGATTGGGTGGTCTCTTGGGTAACTCCTCAACATTAATTCTTTCTTTTGGTGGCTTGTATTTTTTTCCTTTCAACGATTTCTCAATGATTTCAGGAGAAAATTCGTAGATATTGGGGATTATATCCTTCCCGTGAAAGATTTTAAAACCCATTGCCCTGATCTCTGTTTCTAAGAAAGGATCGAGTTCTTCAACGATGATGACTTTCTTTACCTTATTAAAAAACTCAGCGATGAGCTTTTTGGGAAGAGGCCAAACCATACCGAGTTTCAGATAAGAGTATTCTGGAAAAACCTCTTTGGTATAATTGTAACAAACACCGCTGGTAATGACTCCAAACTTCATATCATTGATTTCCATGATGTTAAGCTTAAATTCGTCTGCAAAAGCTTCAAGCCTCTTCATCTTTTCTTCAACAAATTGACGCCTCATACGGACATAAATAGGGACCATTGTATATTTGGGAGCATCTTTTAGACTGAGTCCCAACGGGAGCGTCGATTCTTGCCTTTCCTCTAACTTAACGGGTGAGAAGGAGTGCGATACCCTTGTTTCGCTTCTTAAGAGAACAGGGGTGTCGAACTCCTCACTGATGTCAAACGCCAGTTTCGTAAAGTCTTTGCACTCCTGGGAATCGGAGGGCTCCAGCATTGGGACTTTGCCAAATCTTGCCCAGTGACGGCTATCCTGTTCATTCTGTGAACTATGAGAATAAGGGTCATCGGCTACGACAATTAGAAGACCTCCCTTTATACCTGTATAGGAAACCGTCATAAAAGGGTCGGATGCCACATTCAATCCCACATGTTTCATTGCAGCTATGGATCTTGCACCTGCAAAGGAAGCTCCAATGGCAACTTCCAGTGCCACTTTTTCGTTCGGTGACCATTCTGCATTAACATCATTCTTATACTGGTTGGCAATAGCAAATAAAACCTCACTGCTTGGTGTCCCGGGATAAGCACATGCAACCTTAACACCAGCCTCCCATGCTCCTCTTGCAATCGCATAATTCCCCTGAAGTATCTTCTCCATAATGACCTCCCGCACCTTATCCAATCATATGAAATCTAATATACTTTCATTAATTTTCATCTTGTATGTAATTTTTGTCACAAACCTAACCTAATAAAAAATATTGTCAAGTGAAAAATTTGAGATTTCTGAAAAAGTTCAGAAATCTCTGAAATCATTTTTTGAAATCCCTGCCTGCGGCAGGCAGGTGTGTAATCAGGAGAGCGTATAGTGGTTTTTCAGAGCTCTCAATTTAGCTTATAACTCCTTTTCCAAAATAGATATCTTCCTTAAAACGGCGTTAGTCATCTGAGATTTTTGAGCGAGCTTTAAAAAAGATTTATAATTTTCCAGCGCTTCCTTATTCTTTCCCAGCTTTTCGTAACAGCGCCCCATATTTAAATAGGCACCGGCCGATTGAAAGCTCTCACCTTCTTTAACAATCTTCTGATAGGCACTCAGTGCCTTCTCATAATCTTTCTTTCCTTCATGGGCATAACCCAAACCCTCCATTGCGAATAAGCGGTAAAGTTTTTCCTTCCCTGCTTTCTGGAGAAAAGTTTGGTACGCTTTGATGGCCTCTTCAAATTCACCCAATTGGAGTTGGATGTTTCCCTTATATAAAAAAGAAATTTTCCCCGAAGAGGTCCGTGGAAACAGATGAATCACTTCATCAAATTTTTCCAAGATATTTTTATAATCCGAGGACGATCTTTCACGGTAAGGAGAGCTGACCATCTGATAGATTTCCACCGCCAAACTGAGCTTCCGGTAGGCGTCCTCCTCTTTCCTCTCCTCCCACCTCTGAAAAAAGAAGATCGCCAACAAGACGACGAAAACAGTGATCCCTCCCGCAACTATTTTTTTAAGATGATGGGTGATGAAAAGAAAAGCCTTTTGTGTAAGATTTAGAAATTGATCGGGCTCTTTCAGCTTCTTTTTTGTAATCTTCTTCTTCACTTTCATCTCAAACCCCTTCTGGTTATTCACCCAGTTAGAAAGCTCCGCTGTTCTACAGCGGGGTTAGATTTTAGAATAATTCCGGCGGGGTTTAATGCCCTGCTGAAATTTCTAACAGGGTTTACTATTTATATCCCTGCTGTACAGGATTGTCAACTTCAGGGGAGGCACCAGAAAATGGAAGTCCGCACCTCAAAATCCGATGTCGAAAACTGGGTTGAGCCTCCTGAGGCGAAACCATTGTGATTTTTTCAGGGGTCTTTTGTCTCCGCGCCCTGGGAAGCAGTTCTCAGGACTCTTTTCTCTCCCAATCGGAGGGTCAACCGGATCTGATCAAAATATTCGATGAGGGGGATGGCATACTTACGTGAAACTTTGGTCAGCTCCTTTATTTGGTGAGTAGTGATCTCCTTGTGGTGTTTCAAATAGGTCATCAACTCCTCTTTGAGGTGGTCGAAGGGGATCCGGTGAAAATACATGCCACTTTTGA
>JBFMAE010000006.1:0-3148 GCA_040756085.1 Thermodesulfobacteriota bacterium
AAAGGGTTAAAAAGTTTTCCACAACCTGGCCAAGTTATGAGTCTCCCCCCAGACCCCCCTCTTTACTACGACGGTATGTCCATAAATGATTTTTACAAAAAGTACACAAATGATTATTCCGTAACAGAAAAAATTATTTTCTTGACAATATTTATAAAATAATCTTATAAAAATAAAGGGGGTGATAATCTGTGGCAGATAAAGAATTGGCATTCCGCCTGAAAGCAGCTCGGGAGTCTTTAGGCATTAACCTCATGGAAGCTTCGAGACGTCTTGGTTTCCCACATTATCAAACTCTAAGCAACATCGAAGCTGGTGAAAGAGAAGTAAAGGTTTCAGAACTTGCGAAGTTCGCCAAAGTCTACTTCATAAGTGTCAGCAAACTGCTTGGGCAGACTGACGACAAATCAACGTATACTTTTTTGTGGCGTAATCCGCCTCAATTTGAAGAAATGAAGAAGGAGACAGAAGCAGAGATATTTTACCGTTGCGAACAGTACCACTTACTTGAAAACTTATTAAAATTAAAAAGGAAAAGAGGATTCTTGGATGTGTCCATAGAAGATATCAGGACTAACCATGGGATCAATGATATAGCAAGTGAATATAGGATGCTTTTAGGACTCGGAAACAGACCTGCGTTCACGCTGCAAAAGGCTTTAGAGCAAGATTATGCTGTGAAAATCTTATTCTATTCTCTTCCAGAAGGTTCGTCGGCATCCACAATACATTCCGATTTTGGCGGAGTGATTGTGATAAATTTGGATGAAGCCCCATGGCGACGTAAGTACGATTTGGCTCATGAACTATTCCATTTAATCACCTGGAATGCTGTTCCCTTTGAAGATCTGAAAGACGAATCATTTTTTAAAGATATAGAAAAAAAGGCAGATAAGTTTGCGTCAATGCTTCTGCTGCCTGAAAATGAAGTTAGAAAGGAGATAGGTAATAGATTGGAGGCACAAGAGCATTTGGCATATTCAGATCTCGTAGATATTGCGATAAACTTCGGTGTTTCCACTGTGGCTTTGCTTTATCGCCTGGCTTATTTGGGTTTTATCGATTGGGAGACCGCCGATAAAGTTGCCAAAGATGAAGAGCTCTCAGAATTGAGCAGACAAAAAAGGAAATACGAAAGATGGGAACAGCCCGTATCTGAGCGGTTTCATTCTCTTGCGATCCGTTGTCTCCGAAAGGGACTAATTTCCAGAGGAAAATTTGCAGAAATAGTTGGGATTGATAGAAGTGAAATCGACGACTTTATTGATGACACTGGGTTGATGGAATCGGAAGGTACTCCCATTGAAATTGTGGCTCGTTGACGCAGATATTGTAATTGATTTTTTATCTCTTGATGTCTTTGATAAATTAGTTACAAATCACCAAGTTTACGTAGCATCGGTCGCCGCAGATGAAGTGAAGTTTTTTAAGAGAGGCAGGGTAAAATACGAGATTGATTTTAGAAAAAAATACGTGGCGACAAATTCTGTTAAGGAATTGAGTGCCTCTTCTGAAGAAACGAAAGAAATCTTTTCCAAACTTCCCCCTATATTCCGTGACACTCTTGATCCGGGAGAATTAGAATCATTGGCCGTTCTTTTTAGAGAACATGAACTAACCTTTTGCACTTGTGATGCGGCTGCAATAAGAGCGTTACCTTTTCTCGATCTTCCACATCGCGGGATATCGGCTGAAAATCTCCTCAAATCCTCTGGGTTTCTTAAGTCGGGACTGAAACCGAGGCATACTGAACAATATTTCAAAGCCAACTTAGAAATTGGACTGCGGGGGAAGATCTACAGCTTTTAGATAAGCCATGAACGGAAATAAAGAGTAATCGATATCAACCAGCTCCATTACAAACTCAAGGGCTTTCCTCACTTTCTTGTATTCTCCTCGCAGAATCGAGTCTACGACTTCTAACCTCTCCACCTTTTCCATGAGCTCTCTGTCTTCTTTTTGAAAGTTCAATAAAAAAGGGATTAGTCTTAGAATGTCTAATCCCTTGAGTCAATTGGTGCCTAGGGCCGGAGTTGAACCGGCACGGTGGGGGACCACCGAGGGATTTTAAGTCCCTTGCGTCTACCAATTCCGCCACCCAGGCTTTTTTTTCGTTTTCCGTGATCCGTGTGACGCATGTCACGGTTCAATAATAATTATAAGTTTTCGAGGATTTTGTCAACCCTTCCCTTGTCTCTGTAAAAATCTTGTGTTAGAAGTTAAAAAAGATTGACGGACACAAGACACGTCTGCCTGCGGTAGGCAGGCACACGGTCACATCTTAAATAAAGGAAGGAGAAAATGATGCGATCGGATAGGATGAAGAAGGGTATCGAGAGGGCACCCCACCGCTCTCTCTTTAAGGCTTTAGGGTTGACGGGCAAAGAGATAGAACATCCGATGATCGGAATTGCCAACTCCGCTAATGAAGTCATTCCCGGTCATCTCCATCTCCATCAAATCTCCGAGGCCGTCAAAGCGGGAATCCGCATGGCAGGAGGGACTCCTCTTGAGTTTTTCACCATCGGAATTTGTGACGGGATCATCATGGGACACGAAGGAATGAAATATTCTCTCAGTTCGAGGGAATTGATTGCTGATTCGATTGAATCGATGGCAATGGCTTACCCCTTCGATGGCCTGGTCTTCATCCCGAACTGTGACAAGATCATCCCTGGAATGTTAATGGCAGCAGCCCGCCTCAATATTCCAACCATCATCGTAAGTGGCGGTCCTATGCTGGCAGGCGATTTCCAGGGAAGGGAGATCGATCTGGCCACGGTCTTTGAGTCGGTTGGAAAAGTGAAGGTTGGAGAGATGACTTTAGATAATCTCAAGGAGATGGAGGGTTGCGCCTGTCCTGGTGTGGGCTCCTGTGCAGGAATGTTTACTGCTAACTCCATGAACTGCCTCTCCGAGGTGCTCGGCCTGGCTCTTCCTTATAATGGCACCATTCCCGCAGTCTTTGCAGATCGAATCCGATTGGCAAAGGAAACAGGAATACAGATCATGGAACTGGTCAAAAAAGATCTAAGGCCCTCTCAAATCCTAACCAAAAAAGCTTTTGAAAATGCTGTGGCCATGGACATGGCTTTCGGAGGTTCAACCAATACTTCACTCCACCTCCCTGCGATCGCCGGGGAAGCAG
>JBFMAE010000007.1:0-5890 GCA_040756085.1 Thermodesulfobacteriota bacterium
GAGATCCTTTCTCTGGAAAGGATTGTGTAGGATTTTTCACTTGACGCCATTTCAAAAAGCGCCCCTATCTTCAATCGTAAAAAACTGGAGTGGCTGAACACCCTCCATATACGGAAACAAGGCCAAGCCCGGCTTTCTGAACTATTGATTCCCTATCTTGAAAAGGCCGGTCTCAACATCAGCCATATCAATCGCAACCACCTTAACCAAATCTTTGAGGTCCTGAAAGATAATCTGGTGGTCCTCTCCCAGATTGAAGAATATCTAGGTATCTTCTTCGATGAAAAGTTCATCTTTGAGGAGGAAGCCCGAACCTTCTTAATGGACTCTAAAAACCGGGAGACTCTCCGTAATGCCCTTGGAGTGCTGGAGGCCTCCTCTGAGATCACTGCCGAGGCCTTGCCATCTCTCCTGTCTCAACTGGAAAAGAAGACGGGACGGAAAGGGAAAAATCTCTTTGCGCCCCTTCGAGCAGGAATCACCGGAAAAATGATAGGACCTGAGCTGACAAAAACCCTTCCCCTCCTTGGAAAGAAGAGGATCATGAAACGATTGAAAATGGCACTTGCTCTTTCTTAATGAATCATAATCAAATCCCCCTTAATCCCCCAAAAGATCTCTCCTCCCCCTGCGGGAGGGGATAAAAGGGAGGGGGAGATGGTAGAGGAAGAGATATATTATCATTTTCATCGTTTGCGGTTAACTTTATCCATTATGAGAAATTTACCCCATATAATCCCGAAAGCCCCAGGCTTCAGACTGGGGATGAAGGCAATTTCAAATCTGAAGATAAAGAAAAGCTCCATCCTTTAGGACGGGGATATACGGGGTTTACTTTAAGGATGAATCTATGACCATACGCATCTACAATACCTTGACAGGTAAGAAAGAGGATTTTGTTCCGCTTCATGAGAAAAAGGTGGGGATGTATGTCTGTGGGGTCACGGTCTATGACCTCTGCCACATTGGTCATGCCCGGGCTGCCATTGTCTTCGATACGATCTATCGCTATTTCCGGTATCGGGGATATGAAGTGACTTTTGTTCGCAATTTTACCGACATCGACGACAAGATCATCAAGCGTGCCAACGAAGAAAATGTGGACTTCAAAACCATTGCCGAAAAATACATTCAAGAATTTAACATCGACATGGGGGGCCTCGGTTTGGAAAAACCTTCCGTTGAACCCAAGGCGACTGCACATCTCCCAGAAATGATCCAGCTAATTTCCACCCTCATCGAAAAGGGATTTGCTTATGAGAGTGGTGGCGATGTCTTCTTCGCTGTGGAGAGATTTAAAGACTACGGGAAACTCTCCAAGAGGAATTTAGAGGAATTGCAGGCCGGTGTCCGTATCGAGATTGACGAAAAGAAAAAAAACCCGCTCGATTTTGCTCTCTGGAAAAGGAGCAAACCCGGAGAGCCCTACTGGGAAAGCCCGTGGGGAAAGGGAAGACCGGGCTGGCATATCGAATGCTCAGTCATGAGCCAGAAATATCTCGGGGAAACCTTTGACATCCATGGAGGTGGGAAAGACCTCATCTTTCCTCATCATGAAAATGAGATCGCCCAATCCGAAGCCGCCACGGGGAAACCTTTTGTCCGGTACTGGATTCACAATGGCTTTGTCAACATCAATAAAGAGAAGATGTCAAAATCCATCGGAAATATTTTAACCGTCAAAGAAATCCTCAAGAATTGGTACCCAGAGGTTATTCGGCTCTTTCTTCTCTCTCAACATTACCGGAGTCCGGTCGATTTCTCAGAGGATAGCCTCATCGAGGCAAAGACAGGATTGGACCGGTTTTATACGACTCTAAAAGCAACTAAAGACGAAATCACAGAAGTCCCCTACCCCTTGATGAGGGAGGGCTTGCCCCGTGGAGTAATGAAACCTACTCCACAGGGTGAAGGTGGGGGTGGCCGTTCCTCCATTCCCAATGAATGCTGTCAAGCCATCAATTCCTTCCCGTCCCGATTTGAAGAAGCGATGGACGATGACTTCAACACGGCTCAGACCATAGGATATTGCTATGACCTCCTACGACATATGAATAGCCTTCTGGACATTTCGAAAGGCCGTCCCACTGAAGAGATCGTTTCACTCCTTAAAAAGGGTTTTGACCACCTGGTCAATATGGGAGAGGTATTTGGACTCTTCCGGGAGGATCCGGAGACCTATCTCGCCCGTCGGAGAAAAGAGGGGCTTAAAAAATTGAACCTCTCGGAGGAAGAAATCCTCCGATCCATTGAGGAGAGGAATGTCGCCAGGAAAGAGAAGAACTGGAAAAAGGCTGACGAGATCCGGAATGATCTCCTCTCTAAGGGAATTACGTTGGAGGATACTCTCTCCGGAACCAATTGGAAATTAAAATAATAACCACTCCACTTATTTTAGATTTCAGATTTTACCTGGCTGTCGCAGGCGCATTCCGAAATCCGCAATTTAAAATTCCTATTCCCTTTTCAACCATCGGATCAATAAATTCACTTGGGTGGTGAGATAGGAAACCATAATTATCAGAATCACCAACAGAAAGGTATTGGTATTGACGATCCATAAAATATTCATTTCCAGCCCCCTTTCACCCCACTCCACTCCTTTTTATTCCAGTATGACGATGGCTTCTTGCCTTGTCAAGTTTTTAAAAATCAGTAGTTAGCTATCAGCAATCAGCTATCAGCCATAAGCCAATATTTTCCCTTGTCTGACTGTTGCATTTTTGATATAAATGGGGCCAAATGTTAGCCCGGGTCTTGAGCAGTGCCGTTTTTGGAATCGATGCCTATGTGGTGGAAGTGGAGATAGACATCGCTCAGGGCCTTCCTGCCTTTGCAACCGTGGGCCTTCCTGAAGGCGCAGTCAAGGAATCGAAGGATAGGGTCAAGGCGGCCATCAAGAACTGTGGTTACGACTTTCCCTCACGACGGATCACTGTCAATCTTGCTCCGGCCGATATCAAGAAGGAAGGGGCAGCTTTCGACCTCCCCATGGCCATTGGCATCTTAGCGGCGACAGAAGTGGTTCAGAAGGGAAGACTGGATCGTTACTTCATCCTGGGTGAACTCTCCCTCGATGGACAGGTCAAACCCATTAAAGGAACGCTCCCGATCGCTGTGACAGCGAGAGATGCAGGGTTTCGGGGAATTTTACTTCCCAGAGGAAATTCAAGAGAAGCTGCCGTGGTCAAAGGGATCGACGTATTGCCGCTGGATAACCTCTCTGACTGTGTCGAATTTCTAAATGGAAATCTTCACATCGATCCAGTGGAAGTCGATCTCGATCAGATATTTAAAACAGAATTAAACTATCCAGTCGATTTTAATGACGTGAAAGGCCAGGAGCATGTGAAGCGCTGTCTGGAGGTGGCTGCCGCAGGAGGCCACAATGTGATCATGATCGGCCCACCGGGTTCTGGAAAGACGATGTTGGCGAAAAGACTCCCCACGATCCTTCCGGATATGAATTTTGAGGAAAGCCTCGAAACCACCAAAATCCATAGCGTGATGGGACTGATTCCAGCAGGCAGTTCCCTCATCGTCACCCGGCCCTACCGCAATCCCCATCATACCATCTCCGATGCAGGCCTGATCGGAGGAGGACAGATCCCTAAGCCGGGAGAGGTCAGCCTTTCACATAACGGGGTTCTTTTCCTGGACGAACTACCCGAATTTAAAAAGAATGTTTTAGAGGTGATGCGCCAACCCTTAGAAGAGGAAAGGGTGACGATCTCTCGGGCCGCCACCTCCCTTACCTACCCTGCTCGTTTTATGCTGGTCGCAGCGATGAATCCCTGCCCCTGCGGTTATTACAGCGATCCCAATAATGAATGCACCTGCACCATCCCCCAGATTCAACGGTATCGCTCGAAGATCTCCGGTCCTCTGATGGACCGAATCGATATTCATATTGAAGTCCCGGCAGTGAAGTATCGTGATCTGGCAAGTCGGGAATCAGGAGAATCTTCTCGAGAGATTAAAAAACGCATTGATGCTGCCCGGAGGATTCAGCTCGATCGTTTCAAGGGGATGAAAATCTACTGCAATGCCCAGATGACGAACCGCCATATCAAGAAGGTCTGCCAGATTGATGAGGCCAGCCAGAGGCTTTTGGAGATGGCCATTGATAAGTTTGGACTGAGCGCCAGGGCTTATACGCGCATATTAAAGGTGGCTCGAACCATTGCCGACCTGGGGAACCGGGAAAATATCCAACCCGCCCATCTCTCCGAATCCATCCAGTATCGCACCTTGGATCGAAACCTGACAGGATAAAAAATGAGAGATTAGTGGTGTAACACATCCCACATTTCAAGAGCTATTGCCACCGTCAACTTAACCCTGATTGTTGCAAAAAATTAAATAATCCAGCAGACAGGAATGCTGGAAAAGCTTTCCTTGTGGGGATGTCCAAATTGCCTCCCTTTGCCATCTCTATCATTGAAAGAGACAACAATACATGATTTCAGGCCTCAAATACCATAAGCCTTGTAGCAGGTTTGACATACCTCTGGGAAAGGAGGGGGAACTTTCGTAACTTCCTCTTTCATGTCCGAAGGCCTGATATTGGAAAAGATGTCCAAAAGTTGCACCATATCTCTTTCAGCCTTCTTTCTTTCTTCAAAGATCCCCCTGAACTTCTTATAGGATTCTTTGTTCAAGACCGCAAGCAAATCTTCCTCCTTGATATTCCCAAAGGAAGTCTGGGGAACCATGGACTCTTTATTCATGAAGATTCTGGGGATATCCCCTTTTTTGGGGATTCGGAGATAGTGACACGGAGCCACGGAGCCATCGACAGAGAAAAAAACGTTCCTGGGTGGATTGGCTTCGCAGACGCGTTGCTCTTCGACCTTGAGGGGGTAAGTTTTCACCAGAATGCGTAGCGCTTTGCTAAGGCGATGGATCTCATCGATACTTTGCTGAAATGCGGCGGTTGGGGATTCATGATAAAAGGCTCGAAGGATATTCCACCTCTCATCCGGTAGATAATCCAGATTCGTGAAGATCACCTCATCCACCCCTAATTTGGCGGCCAGGGGGACGAGACTGGGGAGCTCTTTCATATTGAGCCGGGTCATGGGAAAGGAGATCTTTACGGTGGGTGTCTTGTGATGTAGTTTATTTTTTAATTGAATGAATCCCGTGATTTGTTTCAGGATTCTCTCGAAATCAGCTCCCGCAGGCAGGCCTTCCTGAATCCCCTGCGTTGCCAATTCCACGGATACGACGATGAGATCAAGGCCTGCCATCAGCAACTGGTGGGAAAGGTCCTCGGTCAAACGAATGCCGTTCGTGGTCAGACTGGTCAAACACCCGTTCTTTTTAGCCAGGTGAAGCATGGGAATGATATTCTCATTCTCCATAGGTTCTCCCCATCCGCGGAGGGAAACCCACTTGGTCAAATGGAAATACTGGCCTATCTCTTGAAAGGTCCCCATGGACATATTCTGAAAGTCCCACTGTTCTGCGAAAACGGCCCGCGGACATACCTGACATTCCAAAGAGCTATAAGTGGACACTTCAATTTGAAATACCTCGAAATCCCGATGTTCTCTATTGAGGATTCTGGCCAGCTTTTTCAGCATATTCTATTCGTCAAAGGTTGAATAATGCAAAGAGCCTATTGGTGTAGCACAAAAACATGATCATCGTTCGTGCCTGTCTGGCTGCAGGCAGGGGTGAAGGTCCCGCCATGAAAAATGGTTAGAAAATGATTGCTAACCCGCCGTGGGCCATGAGATCGCTTTGGGCATCTTTCAGAATCGGGAAATGAGGAATTTCACCTCTTTGTCGTCGAAGGATAGATATTCTCCGGTAATGCCATCGGCTGCCTTGGAGGCCAGAAAGAGAATTAATTTTGCCGGTTCATCCGGTGGATGCAGGATCC
>JBFMAE010000008.1:0-3415 GCA_040756085.1 Thermodesulfobacteriota bacterium
CTGGCGATTAAACAATACATTGAAGCTCATAATCAAAACCCTAAAGTATTTGTTTGGACAGCTTCGGTTGAAAGCATTATGAAAAAGATTTCAAATGTCAAGAACTGTTAGCGCCACTACACTAGCACAATTGGGGGCGGTATAGGGCCGGTTGTGGCGGGGAGGATATTTGATATAACTGGTAGCTATCAAATAGCCTTCATGATCTGCGTTGCAGTTGCTATTGCTGGCTTGATAATGGCTATATCCATAAGACCGATTTACCGTCCGGCAAACCTGGAGTAGCTGGGAAAGACAAAAGGGGCTGGGGAAGTAAGATTCGAACCTTATTGAACTCAACCAAAGCAAGTTTAGGCTGTATCATTGGCTCATATTCTTCCTTTCGATCAGTAATCTGTAAACCGCCTCATTAGATAAATCAGAGGATTAACAGGCAGAGTCTTCAGGTAAGATTTCATTTTAATAATGCTTCTAATAAAATTTTTTAACAAATCAGTGGATTCTTAGGTGGGAAATGAAATTCGACAGGCTGTTTTCTGTTAAAATAGGTGTGAAAAGCCTTTCAAAGGTATCCATTATCGATAACGTTCTTCAAAGAGAGGCGTTTTCTTCGTGACTCTTCCCAATGCTTCAGGGGGGACGAATTCGACCTTTGACCAAACCCGATAAAGCTGAAGCATCCTTTCTTCAATCTCCTTGCCTAAATCGGATAGCTGACCGGGTTCCACACCTGCTCCATATTCCACTTTTATCTTGAGGGGAGGGGAGACTTCTGGAGGAGGCTCAGTCAGGACGATCCGCATTACTCCGGTGACTCTTGGGATAAAAGATGTCACCACATCTCGAACAGCGATTGGAAAAACCCCGATCCCTTCCACAAACAAACGGTCGTTCAACCTCCCGATGTGTTTGATCCGATTTCCAGGACCTGGATACCCACACTCGCAGGACTTAGTAAAAACCTGAATCACATCCCCAAGTTTATATTTTATGAGGGGCAATCCTTCCCGATCCAGAGAGGTGATCAGCCCCTCCCCGATGGCTCCGTCCTTCACTTCTATTGGTTGTTGTGTGTCCGGGTCGATGAGGTCATCTGACCAGATACTCAAATCCAATGCCACCTCATGAAGGCCCTGATACTCATTTGCCGTGCATGAACTGGAGAAGCCTTCACTATTTATCATTAAATAGTCGTTCCATCTTCCGCCATAGGCTTCCTCCATCCTTTTCCTGATCGAAGGGATTCCCACTCCGGGTTCACCGCTTAAGAGGAGTTTTTTAATTCCGAGTTCCAGGACAGGTCTTCCTGTCAGTTTGGGATAGGCCTCAATCAGGGCCTCTGCGAAAGAAGGGGTGGACATCAGGACATTGGGCTGGGTCATCTTGGCATATTCCACAATCTTTTCCATGGGGGTTTCCGCGCCAATATCCAGGCAAAGAATACCCATATATTGGAGGGGAGATCTGACGATACTCCCTACCCATCCCCCACTGAGAGGAAAACAGAAGAGGACTCGATCCCCCGGCCTAAGTCCCGACAACCAGTACTCCCGGGCTACCCCTTCATTCCAACGATCGAAGTCATGCTGCGTAAAGGAATAACTGAAGGTGGGAAAGCCAGTCGTCCCACCCGTCGTTTTAGCTACGATAATCTTTTCCAGAGGGCAGCAGAGATGGATTCCGAAAGGGTGGCCAAAACGTTCTACGGATTCCGTCTGGCTCTGTCTTTCATCCTCCTTGTCCATGAGGGGCGGGATCTTCCTGTAATCTTCCCAGGTCTTGATATCCTCAGGTAGGAATCCGACCTCTTTAAATTTTCGCCTATAAAACTCGGAAAAGGTATAGCAATATTTAAGCTGCTTGCGTAATCTTTTAATACGAACCCTTTCCACCTCTTCTCTGCTAAGGGTCTCCTTCTTTTCATTCCATACTTTCTTCTCAGACATTTTTTCTCCCTTTCTCAATTCGTTCCAAACCCTTTTTAAGACAGAAAGCCAAAATCATCTCTCTCAATATAACCGAAGCCGTTACCGAGGAGATTTGAGTCGGATCGTAATCCGGAGTCAGTTCCACCAGATCGAACCCAATGACATGAAGGGGTTGAAGTTCTATGAGTAAGGAGATAAATCCCTGGAAGGTAAGGCCCCCGGGTTCCGGTGTCCCAACACCCGGAAGGAGGCTGGGGTCGATCACATCGAGATCGAGAGAAATATAGACAGGTTGTTTTCCGAGACGCTTTACCATGGATTTCAGAGAAGCCTGATCCGGGGATACGATCGACTTCATCTTCCTCGAAAGTTTAAATTCTTCTTCTGTTCCAGATCGGAGCCCGATCTGGAACAATCTGCCTTCCCCCAGACGATCAACCACTCTCCTCATCACCGTGCTATGTGAAAGGGTTTCACCCAGATATTCTTCTCTTAAGTCCGCATGGGCGTCGATGCAAAGGAGATGGAGATTGTGGTGGATCTGAATGAGTTCTTCGACAATCGGGAGGGTGATCAGATGATCGCCTCCCAGGAGGATGGGAAACTTTTTCCAGGAAAGGATTGTGCGGAGGGCCTTTCGGATCAACCCGAGCGATATCTTTTTCTCTCCCGGAGGTAACTCCAGGTCTCCCATGTCATGAACCTTTAACCAGCTCAGGTCCTGTTCGAAATAGGGACTGTAGGTTTCGGTCCCCCACGATGCCCTCCGGATCGAAGAGGGTCCAAAGCGAGCCCCCGGACGAAACGAGGATGAACCATCATAGGGAATCCCGAGAATAACAATTTTACTTTCTTCAAAGGAAGCATTCGCCGAGATATAGGTCTGTTCGATGAAAGGGAGTCCCATTCAACCATTCCTTAATGGAGTTTGAAGATGAATTCATCCTTTTCGGTGATCATTATGGCTCCATTGAGGGAATCATCTTTCGAAAGGCTTCGGTTTCTAAAACTTCGATCTACCGGTAAGGATGGTTTCACGTTGGAGGGTGCTACTGATGTATATAAGGTCAAGCCAACCTTATCCTCGGCTTTCTCGGTGAACTCCAGGTTTATCTTACCTGAGTTCCTCTTTGTCCCACAGGACGACAGCCGCAAGAGTGGCACCGACCTTCTGAACCTTATGCTCGACTGCTATGGAATTAAGATCTTTGATTTCCCGTCCTCGTAGCTTCATCCCCTCAAGGGCCATACGCCGAACCGTTTCCTCAATCTTTGCCTTCGACCCACGTGCAGAGTATTCCATGATCAATCCAGGATAATCCAGTTCTTTTGGAAGGGCAACCGCCACGGCAGAAGAGATGATTTCGCCGGGGACATCGCTGGTGATGGATGCATAGGCCGTCGGGATCAGAGAACCCGGAGGAAGGGGAACGGGAGCAATCAGCTGGCAACGAGGCGGCACAATGCTGCTCATCTTCACCAGGTTG
>JBFMAE010000009.1:0-4380 GCA_040756085.1 Thermodesulfobacteriota bacterium
TTTCATTAATTTTGGGACAGCCTCTAATCCCCATTTCTTACTGAGAGGACCAGAGTTTAAAGATTTGATTCAATATCTCTTTCTTCTTTTTCAGCATCTCCTGTTTTGATAGACAGCGTACCGTGCATGCCGCCGCCCCGGGATGGCCGTCCCCGATGTTGAGGCTTCGCATGATCTCTCCGATGTTTTTGGTATGGTGTTGCTTGTTTCCATTAATGGAAAGGGACATGGAGAGACCGAGGTTATTACTCTTCACCCCCTGGTCCATCAAGTTATAGACTTCTATCACCCCAAGCGCTTCAGGGTAAATCAGGAAGGCCAGGTTTTTGATGAGGTGGGGCCTTCGACGATGTCGGGTGAGGTCGATGACCACCACTTCCTTCCGTTCATCCTGTTCAAGGAAATAAGAAGAGTCCCGGATCATACGGAGCACCTGCCCTTCCTCTTCCCGGTACAGCTTCAATTGCTTCTGGACAAAAGAGAGGCGTGATACCTCCTCGATGGGGTGATCCCGGAGGTGTTGAACCAAGTTCCTCATATAGGAAGTCTGAACCTCCGTCGATGGAAAGCGGGCTTTGAGGGTTAAGTCGATCACCTTCCCAGTGGTCTCCTTTCTCCAATCTTCAATCGAAGAATAGGAGAAACTGTCGATGATATCCGCTTCCTCTACGGCTTTCAAAAAATAGGAAGGAAGATCTTTCTTCTCGGAAAAATATTCATAGATCACCCGGCTGCAACTCGGTTTTAAATCGAATCTGCCAGGGATCGACTTCGGATCGATCCTACGGTATTCCAGCTCCTGGACATTTCCCTCATGATGATCGAACCAGAGCCCGCATTGAAGGGGATAAGGAAGATCGCAGACCACATCTTTCTCCGTAATCGTGATCTTGGATCTGTTAATGGTGAGTGGCCCCACGAATAGGACCCTCTCGATCTTCAATGCCCATGCACAGATGGAGGCACTCACGATTCCATCAAAATCATTGTGGGTAATAATTTTTTCGTAGCTCTCCTTTTCAGGACCACCAGAAGAAAGGGCTGGGGAAGTTCGCTCCATATTGAGAACTTATCAGAGATGAAAAGCCGGGTCAATGGTTTTAGAAATTTACCTATTTTAAATATAATGTTTTATTAAATGAATTTCAAACTTCTATACTTCAGGGTCTTTGCCAGCGCTCGTTAAAAAATATCTCCACAGAAGGGTTGACAATCGAAAAAGATATATATTATAATGAAATTGAATATCAATTTCAAAAAGGAGGCGCGATGGAGACCGGCCGATTTAAAAAGTTGATCTCGAAAGGAGGATTGAAAGCGACCAAACAGCGAGAGGAGATCCTCAACATTTTCCTCAACTCGGCCGGCCATAAGAACCTTTCTCAAATTTATGCCCAGGTGGCCAAGGTGAACCCCAAAATCGGCTATGCCACGGTCTATCGGACACTGAAGCTCTTCACCCGGCTCGGGCTGGCAGCCCAGAGAAAATTTGTCGATGGAGAGACCCGATATGAACGCACTTCCGAAGGAAGACATCATGACCACCTGATCTGTCTCGACTGTGGAAAAATTATTGAATTCGAAGACGATGCCCTCGAAACCCTGCAAAAGAGTATTGCGCAGCAATACCGTTTTAAACCCTTTCATCACCGGATGGAACTTTACGGGCAATGTGCGGATTGTACTCAGAGGGAAAGGACCCGGAGGAGGAAAAAGGTAAAGGATGGAGTCCTGCGGCAGACCTAAAACGAAACATCCTGACCCATCCAGGGAAAAAGTCGTTCTCATCGGAAATCCCAATGTGGGGAAATCAGTGATCTTCAATTACCTCACCGGTAAATATGTCACCGTCTCAAACTATCCCGGGACGACGGTGGAAGTTGCGACCGGTACAATGGGGGTCCACGGGATAAAGTTACAGGTGATGGATACTCCGGGAGTCAACTCCCTCATTCCCATGTCGGAGGATGAGAAGGTCACTCGCGACATCCTTCTTAAAGAACAACCAACCTATTTAGTTCAGGTGATGGATGCTAAGAACCTCCGCCGTGGCCTGCTCATCTCTCTTCAACTGTTGGAGATGGGATTTCCATTTCTCACCATATTAAATATGTGGGATGAGGCAAAGAGCAGAGGAATCGAGATTAAAATTCCGATGCTATCGAAATATTTAAATGTTCCAGTCCTTAAGACGGTAGCCACAAGGCGAAAAGGCCTGGAGAAGATAAAGGAAAATCTTCAGCTCCAACCTCCTGCCTCCCTCTCCATCCCCTATCCAGAGGCGATCGAAGAGGGTGTCTCCCGCATCGCCCCTCTTCTGCCTGAGGCATCGATCTCAAAACGGTCTCTGGCCCTGATGCTGCTCGCCGGGGATGAAAGCCTTATCGAATGGCTCCATGAAAATCTTTCAGAGAGTGAAATTCTCCAGATTGACAATATCCGACAGGAGACTCAGGTCCATTTTGCTAACCCCATTGGGTCCCTAATCAATCAGGCCCGGCTCCGGAAAGTGGACGAACTTTTATCCCAGGTGATGAGTTTGAAAAGTGAAGTTCCTAAAACCCTCTCGACATTCTTAGGAAATCTTTCGATCCATCCTTTCTGGGGCATCCCTGTCCTCCTTGTCATCCTTTGGATGACTTACGAATTTGTTGGAGTATTCGGAGCACAAACCAGTGTTGAATTTTTGGAGGAAACCGTTTTTGGAAAATGGCTCCTCCCCTCCATCACCCACCTCATCGAACGTCTCATCCCAATCCCCTTCCTTCAAGAATTTCTAATCGGCCCTTATGGAGTCATCAGCATGGCCCTCACCTATGCTATTGCTATCGTCCTCCCCATCGTGGGCTGTTTCTTTCTGGTCTTTGGACTCATGGAGGATTCTGGATATTTGCCCAGATTGGCCGTGATGGCCAATCGAATCTTCAAAAGGATGGGGTTAAACGGTAAGGCTGTCTTGCCCATGGTCCTGGGGCTCGGATGCGATACGATGGCGACAATGACTACCCGGATTTTGGACATGGAAAAGGATCGGACCATCGTCACGCTGCTTTTGGCCCTTGGAGTTCCATGCTCCGCTCAACTGGGGGTCATCCTCGGAATGTTTGCAGGGCTTCCTACTCTCTATCTCCTGATCTGGATCTTTTTGATCGCCGGCATCCTGGTCATAGTGGGATATCTGGCTGCCCGTGTCATCCCCGGGGAAGGTTCAGATTTCATCCTGGAAATCCCACCCTTAAGAATGCCCCAGTTCACCAATGTAGTGGTCAAAACCCTGGCTCGAATCGAATGGTATCTGAAAGAAGCCGTCCCTCTCTTCATCCTGGGCACCCTTATTCTTTTCGGTCTTCATCAGACGAAGATGCTGACTCTCTTAGAACGGATTACGACCCCTTTATTCGTCCATTTTCTGGGCCTTCCCGCTAAAGCCACCGAAGCCTTCATCATCGGTTTTCTCCGGAGGGACTACGGGGCAGCGGGCCTCTTCGTCCTCGCCAAGGAGGGGTTACTTGATCCCCATCAGATTCTGGTGAGCCTGGTCACCATAACGCTCTTCATTCCCTGCATTGCCCAATTTTTCATGATGATCAAGGAGAGAGGGTTGAACAAAACCTTATGGATATCGGCCGTCATCTTTCCCATTGCCTTTGGTGTCGGTGGGATGTTAAATTTTTTATTGAAATTTCTGGGGATCTGAGATGGCGAAGGATTCTTTTTATTGTTGTCCCCTCTGCGGGAAGCAACTCTCTGGAAATGAGATGAAATGTACCTCAGGATGCCTTCTCTCGAAAAACTGCAATCTCCTCTGTTGTCCCTACTGTGGGTACAGCTATAAAGAACAGTCCGCCATCGTCGATTTCTTTAAAAACCTTTTAAAAGAAAGGCTAAACCCCGTTAGAGATGACGGGGCTTTCTAACGGGGTAAACTATGAACAGCGAGGCAGAAAAAAAAGGGGGTCCCCATCGGAAGATGTGGGGCAGAGTGGGGGAAATCGAAGAGGACAGGGTGGATGAACTCCTCGAACTCATCTGGACGTTGAGAGAAAAAGGAGTCACGGACATGGACCACCTTTTGGAGACAGCTCAGGATATCGAAGCAAAGTCCATTCTCCGCTGGATGAATAAGGCCGGCCTGTTTGAAATGGAAGGCAATCGAATGGTTCTCAAAGAACGGGGGGAGGAGAAGGCGAGAGAAATCATCCGCCGTCACCGCCTTACGGAAAGGCTCCTCTCCGAAATATTCGAGATGTCTGAGGAGGAGGTGGAGGAGGAGGCCTGCAAACTCGAACACATCTTGAGCCCGGGGGTAACGGAGAGCGTCTGCACCTTTCTCGGCCATCCACCCACCTGCATCCACGGGAAACCGATTCCGAGGGGCGA
>JBFMAE010000010.1:0-14684 GCA_040756085.1 Thermodesulfobacteriota bacterium
GAGTGGAAGTCACTGCAAGGGACAATGAAATTATCATTCGCCCGATTGTAGAAATCCCCAGGGACCAGGCATGGTTCTGGAGCAAACAGTGGCAGGATCAGGTCTCCCAATCGATCAAAGACCTCAAAAAAGGAAAGATAAAAGTTTTCAAATCTGTGAAAGAGGCTCGAAAACATTTTGGCGACTAACATCGTCATCCCTGATACTGTTCTTAAAAAGCTCAATGACCTTCCCAAAGAAATTAGAATTAAATTCTGGGAACAGCTTGAAAGACTCGTCTCCAACCCATCCTATCCGGGGTTGAGAAATGAAAAACTAAAGGGAACTGATCAGTGGGCATTTAGCATTACCATGAACTATAGAGCGACTTACATCCGGGGCGAAACGGGAATTATTATTACCGCTGTAGGTACTCACAAAGATGTTCTTGGAGATTAAAGTCGCTTGTTGAACCCTCCCTCTATAACCCACACTCAAATAATACCCCTTTGCATTCGTTGAGCCACTGAAGGGGGTGTGTACCATCTAAACAAAAGAAGACTGAAAAATTCAGCCAGCAGAATAATCAAAAAAATAGCGTATCCCTTTTATATGGCTTCTTGCCAATACTGAATTACTTTTGGATGACTCCGGAAACTAAAAATAGAACCGTCCTCTTTTTTCTTCCCAAGCCATAAACTCCAACATTTTGGTAGGAATAACGGTTTTGAAAACATCTTTTTTTAATTACAAGACCCATATCGCATGCTCTGATTAAAGCTGGGACTTTCTCTGACGGCTCTGCCCCTTCCCCAACACCTGCCCCGATCCCCCCGTAGGACAGGGAACTTCCATGATTTCCGTAGCTCCGATCTCTAGGGATTGAAGGATTTGCTTCATGTGTATGGTGGGGTATTAAGGGGAAAAGGTCTAAGGTTTAGTCTATTTTTTCTCGTTCGCTAAAAATATTCCCTATGCTTTTAGGTAGTTCATTGAGGTTTATCTACCTTCTTTTATTTACTTGGAAAAGAGTCAAAATTCCCTCTGACGATACTCAGCAAACTTACGCCCGATGGTGTGGATGTCGTCGTAGGTTAGCGTGTGCTTCGAAGTTAAAAAAGAAGATATCCCTATCTCTCTCATCATTTCGGATTTGAACGCCTTTATACAAGCTGCTCCTCATGCTTGGTAGGAAACGGCCGCAACAAATATTCTAAGACCTCAGCTTGCATCCGCTCAATCTCCAGACGATAGCTACTAGCCACTGCCTCAAACTCCTCAGGACGAGCATTCTGACGGATCTTAGCAAGCAAACCTTGTAAATGCGCAATGCGCTCCTGTGTTACCTTGAGCTCCTGATCGTTAGCAATCATAGTATCACCTCCACAATTCCACGCTTTGAACCATCCCGTTTAAGTTGCCAATAGGATATGAAGCCTTCAACACTTTCGTCAATCAATAACCCAGGGCGTATCCAAAAAATACTTACACCATACCTTGCCTGGGCCACAGCATGATCAAACAAACCTCGAGATTCGATAGGACATTCTTCTAAGCGGAACGCATCGGCCATCACAAGAACTACATCAACATCATTTGGGTTCGGTTGGGCGGTCACATAGCTCCCAAAAACGACAAATCGCTTTAAATGCCCGGTACGTCTGGCCAATTCATGGACATGAGACAAGCGGAGAGTACACACACCTCGCTGACCACTTACTGAACCGAAACGCTGGATTACTTCATTTAGTGTAGCACGATATACGCCGGGAGGCAAATCCCCGTATGCATCAAAGTCCGGTAGTGGCATACTTTTCAGCCATTTCCTTTCTGCTTGTTATTATAAATAAACATTTTAGACCGATTCCGAGCCTACTGTTAAAATTCCAGGCGAAATTCTTCATTTCCCAAAGAAATAGCCTCTTCAAACTTCTAAATCCTGATATTAAAAATGCGAGTGAAAAATTCAGTCAGAAGGGATAGAATATAATTTTCTCAAAATTTAATCCAGAATGGATTTGAAGACATTGACTGAATAATTCAGTCAGAGGGGTTGGAACTTATGATTAAAAATTTAAGATTAAAAAAGTGACGTTGCTCCACAGTAGCGTGCTTGGATAACTCAACGGGTTCTGGAGAAGCTGACTGAAATATTCAGTCATGAAGTTTTAACCGATAAAAATGAAGCATCTGTTGAGGGCCGGGCCGAAAAATTTTGTCAGAAGCACGGATTAGAAGGCTTTGGATTGAGAAATTCGAAATAGATTTTTTATCTGATCAAAAGTATTTTGGGCAATCTTTTTCAATTTACCTTTTTAAAGGTCGGGATACTATCTACCATTATTTGGGCAATACCAATAGCCTTTTCCGCATCTTCTTTTGTTGGTTCACCCGTAGGGATCAAACCAAGATCAGATGGATATCTGAACCTGTAAATACTATTTAGAAAAACAGAATCTTCATCAGGAAGTTCCGTTTTATATCCAACTCTTTGAGCTGCATTTCTTAAATCAAGGATGTTATGAGTTCTTGAAAATTCCACTTCCTTTTCAGTTAAAATAGCTTTTAGAATTTTCTCCAAAGTTTGTTGGGAGTGATAACAGACCAGTCTATAAAGCCCTTTTTCAAGAAGGACCGTTGCAGATTTATATTCCTCAAGAGCGATTTTTAGCCACTCTTCGGTTTCCCTTTTCATATAAAACTTTCCCTTCCCTTAATATATTCATCATTAGAGAAAATTTTTCCTTAATTAAAGCATCGTATTCCTCAGGTGTGTATACGAATAAATCTATTCCAACGTTAGGATGGATGAGCTTACATATCTCTATACTTCTATCCACCGGTCTCTTTTCTGTATCTTTCACAATTAACAAGTCGATATCGCTCCACTCATCGACCTCTCCCTTAGCCATCGATCCAAAAAGTATGATCTTGTCAGGTTTATATTCCTTTTTTATTATCCCAACAATCCGATTAATTTCGTCTCTTAGGACCTTTTTTCTTTCATTTCTATCCAATAACTTCATAAATTGTCTCTTTCCTATTTAATTCATATGGAAGTTTTCTCATGCATGACAAAATCAAGCCTCGTCCTGGTTTATCAGCAAGATCTTTATAGTAATGATCCCTATCAATCAAGGCTCCCTCTCACATACTATTTTTATATTTATTTGCTGTCAGGTCAAGGTCTCCAAAAATTAGACCACATAAGCTCTGGTCTATTTGACTTATTTAGTGCATTCGGTTTTTTAAAAACCTCTAAGCTTTTCAAATTTAAAGAGATGACTGAAAAATTCAGTCAGAGGGGTTGTAATTTGAAGTTAAATTCCCCAACATGTGTAAGTCATCTATGAGCTTCCATTGGGCTTCGTCTGAGGAAAATCTTGACTATCACTTTACCGTGGGAATTTTTCTCAACCTCTACAAATAGCCGCCATCAATTACAACGCAGGCCGATAAATCTCCATGATAGGCATTAAGAGCAAGGATGATCATCTATCCCTCCCTCTATTTGGTTTACCTGGTCTATTTGGTTTCTTTAGTTTCTCTTGTTTATTTGGTTGATATGCTTGATCTTATAGAAGCCTTTAGGGTAGCTTGGAATGTGGGGTGACTGAAAAATTCAGTCAGCAGAATAATCAAAAAATAGCGTATCCCTTTTATATGGCTTCGGCCAATAATTATTGAGGAGAGCAGAAAATTGTTTGCATTTACCACAGAGCCACTGAGGGCACAGAGGAATTATTTTTTTTCTGTCGGGGAGACGGCCGACAGAAAAAAATCGATCTGCCTTATGAAATAAAATTCCGGCCAAAGGCCGTGGGGACTTCTGGGGAATTGTCGTCTCCCGATTCTCCAGAAAGTGAAGCTCTCCGTGCCTCAAGCGAGTCCTGGCCGTTTGAGGATGAGCGGGTGGTGAGATTTTATGTAAATTATTTCTTGCTCTCGGTAATAATTACTTTTGGATGACTCCGGAAACTAAAAATAGAACACCCGTCCCCATTTTTGTAGGAAAGGTTTACTTACCTTCTTTTATTTCCTTTAATATCTCTTCGATCCTAATATCTTTAAATAATTTTTTTCGCTCCTTAGTGTAATCCCCTTCACCTGGTTCATACAATAAAATAAACTTAGTTGCTCCAGCATAACCCAATTCTTTCACTAAGGCGTTCCATCCCTTCGTCTTTATTTCTGCGAGGGCCACTCCCATTTTATCTCACCTCCAGACTTACAAGTTCAATCAAGCTTAATATGTTGACTTTTACAAGGTCTTTATGTCTCTTATATAATTTTATTATATCATCGTCACAAGTGACAAAATAATCTGCTCGGGATTTCTCGGCTAAAGCTACATGTAAAGCATCAATATCAGGGAATCCTAATTCCTTCAAAAAATTTATTCTTTCCACATCTGAAAAATCTGCCCCAACAAACTCTCGAGCTAAACTAAAATAAGAGGCAACCCGTACCTTTCTTTGTTCATCAGGGCTTTTATTATTTTCGTATATCAATGCCTCAGAAACAATAAGGACATGAGAACCTTTCTCTATCTTTTCCAAAAGATAAATGAATGCACTGGCCTCCAGTGCCACTCTTTCTTGACCTTGATAATCAAATGGCCTATTATAAACACAAAGATCTAAATATACCTTCATTCGAGATATCCCCTGCCGGCTAACTTAAGACCTTTTTTATTATAGTATCATGGGAAACTGAGTGAATCAACACATAGACTATTAATCTAAGCCTAATTTTTGTTATTTGAAAGTTTTCTGATCACATCCTGGTATTGTCTCATTTCTTCGAGGTTCTTGATATCGGCATCGACCATAATTCTCACAATCTCTTTAAACTTCACTTTCGCCTCCCAGCCAAATTTCTTTCGAGCCTTAGAGGCATCACTCTGGAGGAATTCGACTTACAGAGGGCGGAAGTAGCGAGGATCGATCTCGATGATCGCATCTCCGATGCTCAAGGTTGAGGATAAAGAACTAATACAAACGCATTTAATAAAGTGACATCACCCCCACCCTAACCCTTCCCCCTTGAGGGGGAGGGGTGGGTGGGGGGTAAACTTATTTATTGCATTTGTATTAATAATGCAAAAATGGAATGTATCCCTTTTCGAGGGGAATAATTAAAAAGTTGCCTGTCCCATTGTTCAGCGATTCCATAGAAAAATAGAACCGTCCCCTTTTTTGATCTTCGATAAAAAATACAACCGTTCCGTTTTTCTGAGCTTTAAGGGCTCCACCAAGACTCAACCCCATTACATATTGTTTTAATTAAGATTTTAACCAATTTTCTATCTTTAAACCGTCCACCCTTGCAAAATGTTCCTCATTATTGGTGACAAGGACAGCATCATGAGCTTTGGCAATGCTGGCAATCAAGATATCGGCATCATTAATAAGCTTGCCTTTCTTTTTCAAAGTGGCATAGATCCTTCCTCCAATCTTCGCTGCCTCGTAAGAGGCTTCAAGGATGAGGCATGTTCTGACCAATTCTCTGAGGAACTTCTCTTCATCGGGCTTTTCACTGATAAATATTCCTTTAAAAAATTCATAGACGGTAAGCCAAATCAGGCCAATGCGATCTTCCCCTGTCAGATTCTCTATCCTTCTCCTGATGGTTCTGTTTCCCCGAAAATACTCGATTAGAATGTCAGTATCAAGGCAATAGATCAAAGCTCAACTTCTCCTCTACCAAAGCTCTCTCGTTCTTTGAATATTTCCCGATAAATACCGATTTCCTCTTCGGTCTTCTCTTTCCATATCCCAAAGAGAGCAAGAAAAGCTTCTTTATCGAATTCTTCTCTTTCGATCATTACCCGAACCTCCTCTCCTTCCCTTAATAATAATGAATTCACCATCTCCTTGGGAACGGAAAGGTGGCCATCACTAAGATATTTCGATTTAAAAGTGAATATCTTTGCCATAGTTAGCCTCCTTCAATAATATTGCAAAATTAAGAAGGTCTGAACCTATATAATTCATTATACACGTAATAAACACGACAGTAAAGATTCATGCTAATGACGAAACCTTCAAAGTTCATTGCTGAGAAAATAGATTTCCTGATTATTTCAATCTCCTTTTACAGAAATGAGGTAAAAAGAGATTTAACATCCAGTACGCCTCTAATAACAAACTCTGACTAAAAAATTTAGTCAGGAATTACTGCAGAAGAATAGAGAGTGAACCATCTATCATGTGATTGGAAAATGTGACTGAAAAATTCAGTCAGGGGAATAATCAAAAAGATGCCTGTCCCATTGTTCAGCGATTCCATAGAAAAATAGAACCGTCCCCTTTTTGTTGTAAATTATTTCTTGCTCTCGGTAATAATTATTTTGGATGACTCCGGAAACTAAAAATAGAACCGTCCCCTTTTTTCCTTTTTTCTAAAAGCCATAGTTAAATGATGGCGTGTTTCTCTTATTTCACCTTGTGCCCTGTTAATCCCTTCAAGATAGATATTGATGTGTTTGTTATTCCAGCCCTCGGCCAGGTTTGCAGGCGCTGAGTTTGAGGACCTTCTTAGTTGGGAGCCAAGTTCGTAAAGCTCAAATTTAGGAAATGTAAAAGTCAGTTCATGTACTTCAATATGAAGGTCACAAAGCCTCTGGTAAACCTCCAAGTCCTCATAACTCCCAATTTGTCTTCTATTCCCCATTACCTTGAACCATTCAGAATTACCTATCGTCTATTATCTATTACCCAACACCTATCACCTGATGTTCATTACCCATCACCTACGCCCCAACACCCACCTAATCAATTGGTCTTTTCCTAAACGTATATATGATGTCGTGCAGGAGCTCACATTCGATATTGACAAAAATTAACAATTATGTATAATTTTGTAAATAATATGGCGAACCAACCTTTTCCAAAAAAATTGCAGCAGGGGGCTCTACTTCAGCTCATCCTTCTGCACACCCTTTACAGCCAGAGGGGGTCTGATCAGCTCATCTTTCAGGGTGGAACGGCTTTGCGCTGGATTTATGGCGGACAAAGGGCTTCGGAAGACCTGGATTTCGTTTCTGCGATGCCACCATCTGAACTTAGAAAATTGCTAAATCACGCCCTACCACAAACACGCCATCTCGCTCTAAGTCAATTCGGCTTGGGAACCTTCGAAGAAAAACCCCGTCACGCCTCTTTTGGATGCTTCCGTACCTTTATTCTCTTCAGCCCCAATATTCAACGAGAAAGAATCAATGTGAGGATTGAAGTCGAAGAGATTCAATCGAATCGGTTTCCTGCCCAGCGAAAGATTCCAATGATGGATTGTCCTCAAGTGTTTAATGTGATGAAAGAGGGAGTCCTTACCTTTCCCTTCTCGAGTAGCATCCTCGTTGTTGAAACACCGGAAGAGATCCTGACAGATAAACTCAGGGCGCTTTATGAGCGGCCTTATCTAAAAGGTCGTGACCTCTATGATCTCTGGTTTCTCCATTCCATGCTGGGTGTAAAAACTCATCTTGAACAACTGGATCGGAAGTTCAAATCTTACGTTCGTCCCTTACGCGTGGCTCGAAGAGCAACTTTCTTTCTGAAAAAAGAATCAAAAAAAGAATTACTACAGGCCCTCAAGACCGATCTCGGACGTTTTCTCCCGTCCTCCGTTTATAAGGTTCTTGAAACTTCATACTTTGCCTCAATCTTTCAATCCATTGAAGAAATTTTATCTCCTCTCATCAAAGAAGGATTGGAGGATTTATTAAATTCCTATGCCCAAACAGTCTGCGATCGAAATTCTTAAAGAATTGCCCGTCCTCTTTCGTAAAACAGAAGCGGAAAAATGGACGAAACATGCCCCAATTTTTCTCAGCCGTGCTGTCAAAAAGGGTTTGATCCATCGTCTTTCAAGGGGTTATTATATCAATACTTTTCTCAAAGGCTGGCCCCTTGTGGAGGAAGTGGGTTGTTTTCTTCGAACTCCAGCATATGTTTCCGGAGAATGGGCCCTCCATAAACATGGTCTTCTCCTCCAAGTCCCTCAAACCTGCACAGTCATCACCCTCCAGAGTTCTGTTGGACAAAGTCGTTCATTAGAATACCAAGGGATTACCCTTGAAATTTCAAGAATTGCTCCGGCCCTCTTTTTTGGTTTCACAAGAGAGGAGCGTTTTGACCTTGCCACACCCGAGAAGGCTCTCCTCGATCTTCTCTATTTAAGAGGTCAAATCCCATTTAGCGATGAACTTGAATTGAGCGACGTAGATTTTGAGAGACTCCAGCAATTTTCCCAAAAATTCCCGAAAACTGTCCGAAAAAAGCTTGCCCTGCTAAAACCCACCCGCTCGTAAGAGGATTTGGTGTAACAAGGCCTACCCATTGCCTCCTGAAATGTTTTCCAGAACCCATCTCTTTTGGCTTTGTTCAGGGCTTGTTTTAATAAATCAGGCCGAGTCCTCGCCTTCCCGATCAGACTCTTCTTCCCTAAATCAATAAGAGACCGTTCTGTGCCCAAACTAACTGCAGAAGCAATACTGTTCGGCACGCTTATTGCTATATCTACCTCTTAAAAAATTAGAGGTCCTTCATTTTTTGCTGGCGTCTTCCGAAATTTTCTGTTATATAGTTGTCCGTGGAGCAGAACCTCATCCTTCGGGGACGACCAATTACCTCTCAGGGCTTAGAGCTTATTCGCTCAGTTGTTCATCAATACTGGGAACGGGGAAGAACCTTCATCTCCAAGGAGCTATGTCGAGTCTGGAGCTGGCATCAACCCAACGGTGCCTTAAAGGACATGGCTTGCAGAGAACTGCTTCGTCGTTTGGAGCTAAAAGGTCTTATCACCCTCCCTCCCAAAAAGATTGACATTGATCGAAGACAGAAAAAACTACCCCCGCGAGGGCCACCTCATGAGACGGATCTTCTCACGGGAAGGCTTAAAGAATTTCTTCCCATTGACTTGAGGATGGTCAGGGGTTCTCCCCAAGAGGCTCTCCATAATAGTCTGATCCATCAATATCACTATTTAGGATATCGCCAGATCGTCGGCCCTTGTCTCAAGTACATGGCCTATATCCAAAACCGTCCTATTGCCTGCCTCTCGTGGGGAGCAGCCGCCTGGAAGGTCGCCTGCCGGGATCGGTTCATCGGCTGGTCTGCTTCCACCCGAAGCAGCAATCTTTACCTAATCCTGAACAACACCCGTTTCCTCATTCTTCCTTGGGTCCGTATCCCCCATCTGGCTTCTCATCTGTTAAGTCAGAACATCAAGGTCCTGGCCTCAGATTGGTACCGCTGGTATCGCTATCGTCCGGTTCTTTTAGAAACCTTTGTCGATGTGGAGAGATTCTCGGGTACCTCCTATCGAGCGGCCAACTGGTTTTGGGTGGGAAGGACTCAAGGCCGAGGAAAAAACGACCGTGATCACCAACAGGACCTTCCCGTCAAAGAGGTCTTCCTCTATCCTTTGAGGAAAGAATTTCGGGAGATATTAAACCATGAATCCCATGGATGAGAGTGTCCTGAAAGGATTCAAGTACTTTAAACCTCTCTGGCCCATTCTTAAAAAACTTCCTCCCGAGGATTCTCATCCCCCAAGGCAACTTCATTATGACCAGTATCTTTGCTTGATCCTCTTTTACTTTTTTAATCCCACCCTGACGGGCCTCCGATCCATCCCCAGAAGGCTTCCCAGTTGGCAAAAGTGCAAAACGTTCTGGGAGTCAAATCGACCAGCCTGGGCTCCTTTTCGGAAGCAGGCAATGTCTTCGATCATACGTTACTGCCTCCCATGGTCAAAGCATTGGCCGAAAAGGCTCTTCCTCAAGAAACCGATCCGCGGCTTAAAGATTTGGAAAAAACCCTCGTTGCCTTTGATGGTTCCCTTCTGCCCGCTCTGCCCAAGATGATCTGGGCCCTGTGGCTCGATCAAGACCATAGGGCCGCCAAACTTCACCTTGAATTCGATCTCCTTAAAAGTCTTCCCACCCAAGCCTCTCTGACCGATGGCAATCAAAATGAGAAAACGATCCTGAGAAAAGAACTTTCCTCCGGCAAGATCTATGTCGTGGATGCCGGTTATGCTCAATATTCCCTCTTTGAGGACATCCTCAAGGCCCGAAGTTCCTTTGTCTGCCGCTTGAGGGACAATGCGGTCTGGGAAACGCTCTATGAAAAAGAGCTTTCCCCACAAGATCGCAACGCGGGCGTCCAAAAGGATCTCGTGGTCCATTTAGGAAGCAAGGTTAAACAAGATGATCTCTCTACTCCGGTCAGGGTTATTGAAATCCACCACTTCGATCCCGTCCCCCGTCGCCGTCCTTCCCGCGTCTCCAGTAAAAAGACCTTCCGTTCCTGTCGCTGTCTCAAAATGGAGTGGCGATCCAGCTCTATTGTGGCCTCATCGCCAGTCTCCTGATCTCCTTATGGTCTGAACGAAAGCCTGATAAAAGAACCTATGAAATGCTTTGCCTTCCTATGAAAGGCTGGGCAAGCGATCAAGAACTCGAGAGACATTTAGAGTCTCTCAAGAAGGTAGAAACCAAAAAAATCTCCTAATATTCACCTCGGGTGATTCTGCCTTCACCCAGGCCAACGGATACGTGTCTCTTTTCTCCATTTATTTACGGCTCGCCCTAAAGTCCTTCATGTGGTATATTTACCGGTAATAAGCGATTACCCTTTGCTTTTCTTAAAACAATAATTATGCAGAACAGTATTGGAACCGTCCCCTTTTTTCTTTACTCTTCATTCCCTCTCCCCCCCGCAAGCCGATGCCGTGCAATCTTCAATAATTCTTCTGCGAGACCCACAACCACTTCCGTGTCTCCATGACTCAAACCGGCCCTGGGTTTGTACCGCGCTTTGGCACGGAATTCTAAAGACAGATTGAGAGTTCGCCCCAAATCCTGGGGTAATTCCCCGGTTAGAACAAAGAGCTTTCCAAACTGAGCCACAATTCCTCCGTGAGACGAAGAAAGGGAGGATCCTGTGCTGATGATCAATGCTTTAACCAGAAGTTCACAAGAGTTGTATCCACTGTCAATTGCCAAACGAAGCTTACCTTGGCTGAGAGCCTCTTTTGCATAATTAAGGTACTCTTCTGCCAGCTCAAGATAATCGGTGAAATCCAACTTCCATTCGGTACCGGTTAAGGTAGTAAAGATGGGTTTCCCAAACTTTAGAACCTCCCAGAGAAAGGGAGAACGGCCTAATGACTGTTCGAATTCCTGTTTTGATATCGTAATGGCTTCGATTAATTTTCCTTCTTCACACGCAAGCCTAAAGCTTATCTCGCTGGTGGCATCCAGAAGGTCACGCTCCTTCAGATCCGAATAGACGATCAATACATCAATATCGCTTTCCGAGCTAGCCGTCCCCTTGGCTGTGCTCCCGAATAGATAGGCACCCAATATCCTATTCCCAAAACGTTCTTTCAATTGTTCAATAAAGGAATCTACAATGTCTTTCATCAGACCTACCCAATTATTTTCTAATTATACCACAATATCCGTTATCTCTCACTTTGCACTCAAGCAAAAAACAATTGACTAAATAATTTAGTCAGAGGATAAGGAGACATTTTAGGTTGTGGGATTCCATCTGCGGGTGTATGGGTCAGCAATTGCAAAAAGTAGACCTGTCCCCTTTTCTTTCTTCTTTGACCCCTTATCTGTGCGAAAGATACCAATTGATCGTCTCCCGCAGACCTTCCTCAAAAGGAGTTCGGGCTCGGAAACCAAACTCTTGCTCTGCCCGGCTGATATTCAGTTTACGTCTTGGTTGGCCGTTTGGTTTCGTCGTGTCCCATTTTACTTTTCCTTCAAAGCCGGTCAGCCGAGCAATCGTTTCTAAAAGTCCCCTTATCGTAATTTCGAATGCGCTGCCAAGGTTTACTGGTTCGCCTTTGCTATAGCGTTCCGCCGCCAAGACAATTCCATCCGCAGCATCCTTCACATATAGAAACTCCCTCGTCGGTGAACCATCCCCCCAGGCGACGATTTCTTTATCCCCCCGTTTCTTGGCTTCGATGCATTTCCGAATTAACGCTGGAATCACGTGGGAAGATTCCAAGTCGAAATTGTCTCGTGGGCCATAAAGATTTAACGGTAAAAGGTAGATCGCATTAAATCCATACTGCTGTCTATAGGCTTTTCCCTGAACCAAGAGCATTTTTTTTTTGCGAGTCCATAAGGCGCGTTGGTCTCTTCGGGATAACCATCCCATAAATGTTCTTCTTTAAAAGGAACCGGAGTAAATTTAGGATAGGCACAGACGGTTCCAACGGCTACAAATTTCTCAAGGCCAACTTGCCTCCCTACTTCCATCATCTGAACACCCATCATTAAATTATCATAGAAAAACTTCCCTGGATTGACTCGGTTGGCTCCAATTCCTCCAACACAGGCAGCCAAATGAATCACAATATCAGGCTTAGCATCTCGATAGACTCTTTTTACAGCTTCCATTTCCACCAAGTCGTATTCCTTACTTCTTGGAACGAAAATATCCTTACATCCCCGCTCTCGGAGTTTCTCCACGACGAAGGAACCGAGGAACCCGGCGCCACCGGTTACTAAAACGCGTTTGTTGGACCAAAAAGACATTGGATATTAAAGGTCAAGGTTTAGGTTAAGGCAACTAAAGGATTTGCATAGCGCAGATAGTTTCTCTGATTTCTTTAGTCTATTTGGTTTATTTGGTTTATCGGGTTTATTATGCCTCTGAGTTAAACATGTCGTTACCTTATTATCGGCGATATGCGTCTTTGCGATGGCGGACATGATAAATTGTGACTACTTTGGTTTCTGGATCAAACTCATAAATCACACGGTAGTCACCTGTGCGGATACGATATTGATGTTGCGCTCCGTGAAGCTTTCTGTATCCCTGGGGTAACGGATTTTCCTCAAGCAATGCCACCAACTGAATAATTTGACGAATGTTCGAGGGATCAAGTTTCCGTAATTCCTTTTCCGCTGACCCTTTCCACTCAATCTTATAAGAGCCCATCTTTTATTAATTTCTTCCTCAATTCATCAAGAGACACGGTGGGCTCTTCTCGCCGCTCTGCAATGATAGCCAGGTCGTGCAAGTCCTCCATGAGTTCTTCGTATTCTTCTATCGGTACTATAACTGCAGTACGGTCTCCTTTTTCGTCAACTACATATTGAACATCTTCGGTGGTCATTTCTTTCTCCTGGATATCGTCTGAGCTTCTTTGCTCAGCCTTCTTGTAGACTGCTCTCTTCACTTTACTACTTGCTTTCTTCTTTTTCTAAAAAGGAGCTTGCATATGAATTATAACACAAACAGCATGACAGAATCTTTTAAATTATAACATTTTTCGAGGAGTAGGAATAGCCTAATGTATCGTCTCCTGAACCTTAACCTAAACCTTATCCTGCTTGTTGTTGGATAACTTCCTTATAACGTCCTGACACTGTTTCATTTCTTCTAAGTTTTTTATATCTTAATCGACCATAAGTCTGACTATTTCATTAAATTTTACTCTGGGTTCCCAACCCAATTTTTTTTTAGCCTTAGAGGCATCGCCTTGTAAAAATTCTACTTCGAGGGGTCTGAAATAGCGGGGATCAATCTCAACCAGAACGTCTCCGACGTTCAAGGTTGAGGCTAAGGTTGAGGATAAGGAACAAACAATGCCTTTTTCTTCAAGACCACTGCCCTTCCATTCTATTTCGACGCCAGCATGGTTAAAAGCAAGGTTGACAAATTCTTTGACCGAATGAGTTTCCCCGGTGGCAATGACATAATCATCAGGATTATCCTGCTGTAACATTAGCTACATGGCTTCTACAAAATCCGGGGCATAACCCCAATCTCTTTTTGCTTCAAGATTACCCAAATATAATTTATCTTGTAAACCAATCTTGATTCTCGCTAATGCCTTGGTGATTTTCCGAGTGACAAAGGTCTCCCCTCTTCTTGGAGATTCGTGATTGAAAAGAATACCATTTACCGCAAACATTCCATAGCCATCCCTGTAATTTCTAACCATCCAGTATGCATAGACCTTAGCAGCACTATATGGACTTCGGGGTCTAAACGGTGTTTCTTCGTTTTGAGGTGATGGCGCATCTCCAAACATCTCGCTACTTGAAGCCTGATAAAATCTCGTTTTAATCCCGCTTCTCCTTATTGCTTCTAACAATCGCGTAGTTCCTATGCCCGTCACATCACCAGTAAATTCCGGCATATCGAAGCTCACTCGGACATGACTCTGGGCGGCTAAATGATAGATTTCATCAGGTTGGATATTGTAGATCAGATTAGTTAATTGCCCTGAGTCGGTTATATCCCCATAATGGAGAAAAAGCTTCGCCTTTGGATCGTGGGGGTCCACATAAATATGGTCTATTCTCTCCGTATTAAATGTGCTCGATCTTCGAATCAGGCCATGAACCTCATAAGCCTTTGATAAAAGCAATTCAGCTAATAAATACGAACCATCTTGCCCTGTTATCCCCGTGATTAAGGCTTTCTTACTCACTTTGCCCCCTATGCTGCCCTCTTCGAAAGAACTGAGGGATTTTAATGATGTGCTTTAAAAAATGATATAAGGGCCTCCGTCTAAACCATTTACCTTCCATGCCTTATAATCCTCTGAACTTTTTATAAACATATTCCTCAAACTCCTATTACTTGCCCCGCCGAGCCTCATCTTTATTAAAACTTCAGGGATGTAATAGGTCGATATCCTGTGTTTTTCGAGAAATCTGA
>JBFMAE010000011.1:0-19758 GCA_040756085.1 Thermodesulfobacteriota bacterium
TTTTTTGATGTTAGTATTGACAAAGATAGAGTGAAGTGGTAGAAAACATGAAACCGAAATACTGAAAAAGAAGGTGACGAAATTTAATCTGTTTAACCTGTCTGATTGCTATTATAAAGAAGTTTTTGCGTAAGGAAACAAACTTAAGGAGGTATTGGGGTGAAACGATTTTCGATTACTTCCTGTTTGGTTTTTATAGCCCTCCTCTTCTCCCTGACAATGAGCGAAGCCCAGGTGAAACCAGGTTGGCCAAAGGCAGTGACCATTGGGGCAGCTTCGGCAGGTGGAACTTACTATATCTGGGTTGGAGGATTTATAAAATTGTTACAAGACAAAATGGGAATCCCAAGCTATATGGTGGTAACTGGAGGTCCTGTCCATAACACCCAATTGGTCGATACCAAGCAATCGGATTTGGGAATGGTGACAGCGACACCTTTATGGGAAGGATGGCACGGAGAGGGTTGGGCAAAGGGAAAGAAGCATCAGAATACGCGAGTGATTTTTCCCATGTATGCCTCCTTCTTCCAGATGTATGCTCTGAAAAAGTCGGGGATTAAAAATATCCATGATCTTAATGGGAAAAGTGTTGGGGTAGGCCCTGTGGGGGGAACGCCTGCCACTTACTGGCCCAAAATTCTTGAAATGGCAGGTGTTAAGCCAGGAAGAATCGTGAATGCAGAATCAGTCAATCTCAACATACAAATCGTGTATGGGACGCTTGATGCCAATAGCCAAGCGGTGGGGCTTCCTTGGGTGATCGTTACAGAAATCGAGACCACCCATGAGATCAATATCTTGTCTATCCCTAAGGCAGATGCGGAAAAGTTCATTGCCAAATATCCTCTCTTTGCAACTGGGGTCATTCCAAAAGGATATTATAAGAGCAATAAGGATTTCGATGTCGAGACGATCACGGTATGGAATTACATGATCTGTCATAAAGATGCCCCTGAGGATTTCATTTATGAGGTGGTCAAGAAGTCCTTCGAAAATGTCGATATCATCATTGCTGCCCATGCATCAGCGAAGGAGATGAAGCCAGAGGCTATCGTTCATAGCCCCACACCCCTCCATCCAGGGGCAGCAAAGTACTATAAGGAGAAGGGGATCAAAATACCAGACAAGCTGATTCTCCCGTAAAATTATTAACCATTCTTATTAATAGGAGGGGGGTGATTTAAATCCAATACTTTATATTACTGATATGTTTCTTTTCATGAGCAAAAAATGTTTAAGGAGGTGTTCAGGATGAAGCGATTTTTATTCGTTGTAAGTATTGCTGTCATTAGTATTTTCTTTTCACTTGCGTTGAGCGAAGCCCAGGTCAAACCGGGTTGGCCAAAAGCAGTGACCATTGGGGCGGCCCCTGTAGGTGGAACCTACTATATTTGGATGGGAGGATTTGCAAAACTGTTACATGACAAGATGGGAATTCCTGGCTCTGTGGAAGTGACCGGAGGCCCCGTCCATAACACCCAATTGGTCGATGCCAAGCAAATAGATTTTGGACCGGTAACTGCTGGACCAGTATGGGAAGGATGGACCGGAGAAGGTTGGGCGAAAGGGAAGAAACATCAGAATCCGCGGGTCATCTTCCCCATGTATGCCACCTATTTCCAGATGTATGCTCTGAAGAAATCTGGAATAAAAAGCATCCATGACCTCAACGGAAAAAGTGTCGGTGTGGGTCCTGTAGGGGGGACACCAGCGACTTATTGGCCTAAAATCCTCGAGGCCGCAGGGATCAAACCAGGAAGAATTGCGAATGCTGGATCGGCTGACCTTAATTCTCAGCTAAAAGACGGGATGTTAGATGCGAATGGTCAATCCGTAGGACTTCCATGGGTGATCATCACAGAAATCGAGACCACTCATGAGATTAATATCCTGCCTATCCTCAAAGCCGATGCAGAAAAGTTCATTGCCAAATATCCTCTCTTTGCAACTGGGGTCATTCCAAAGGGGTATTATAAAAGCAATAAGGATCACGATATTGAAACGATCACCGTTTGGAACTACATGACCGTTCACAAGGATGCACCGGAGGACTTCGTTTATGAGGTCGTCAAGAGGACTTTCGAAAACGTCGATATTTTAATCGCGGCTCATGCATCAGCGAAAGAGGTGAAACCGGAAGCTATTGTCACCAGTCCCATCCCTCTCCATCCTGGTGCGGTGAAGTACTACAAGGAGAAGGGGATTAAAATTCCAGACAAATTAATCCCAAAATAGAAAATGCTTAGGATAATGAATTGCAAGACAGGATGTGCGGATGAACCGTTACAGACAATGGTCATCCGCACAGATTTTTTAAATCCCACCCCCTTTTCTAAAGGGGGGAGAGGAAGGATTGGAAGAAGGGGGCCGTTATGAAAGAAGAAAAGGTCGCCGACCTAAGGGAAGTGGAAAAGACACTTGAAGAGATGCATATCAAAGACGTTGAGGTCTCTCCGGGAAGGGAACTAAAAGGCCCATTTTATATCGCTGTCTTCATTGTCGGTCTTGCCATGAGTCTTTTCCATATCTATGTATTGACGATTCGAGCTATCGACCCCTGGTATTTCCGGACTATGCATGTCGTCTTTGCAGGAGTTTTAATCTTTGCCTTAGTTCCGGGATGGAAGAAATCTCCCAAGGATCGAATTCACTATATCGACTACATTCTTATCCTCCTAATTATTGCTCCTGCAGCATACATTTTTATTGAATTCGATGAGTGGATCTATCGGGTGGGCGTCGTCCCTAACAAATGGGATTTTTTCTTTTCCTGCCTATTTGTCATCGCAGTAGTGGAGATGGCAAGGCGAGCCACGGGTTGGCCTTTAGCAATTTTGTCTGGCATTTTTATTCTTTATGGTTATTTCGGAAATTACATGCCCGGTCTCTTTTACCACAAAGGATATTCGTGGCCAAGGATGATGACCTATCTCTTCAGTCTGGATGGGATATTGAGCCTTCCCATCCTGGCCTCTGCCCACTATATCTTTCTCTTTGTCCTCTTCGGAGCATTTGTAGAAGCTTCAGGAGCCGGTAAGTTCTTTGTCGATTTTGCCCGATGTGCAGCAGGACGTTTGCGAGGAGGGCCGGCAAAGGTCTCCATTATCTCCAGTGCCATTATTGGAACAGCCTCAGGTTCCTCAGTAGCTAATGTTGTGGTGGATGGAGTATTCAATATACCCCTCATGAAGGCCAGTGGTTTTCGACCAGCAACGGCTGGAGCAGTGGAAGCAATGAACTCGACAGGAGGACAGATCATGCCTCCGGTGATGGGTGCAGGGGCATTTCTTATGGCAGAGATTTTAGGAGTCCCCTACTCCAAGGTGGCACTGGCAGCAGTGATCCCAGCACTGATGTATTATACTGCCGCGTACTGGATGATCGACTTCTACTCAGCAGCGGCAGGATTGAGAGGGATGACAAGGGAAGAACTTCCGATTTTCAGGAGGATTATGGCAGAAAAAGGGTATCTTCTCGTTCCTATTGTGGTCTTACTGATCTCCCTGATGGTGTTAATGTACTCCCCTTATCGCTCCGCAATGTATGCCATCATTTCTCTTATCATTGTGAGCTGGGTGAGTAAGGCAAGCCGATTAGGTATAAAGAGCATTGTGGAAACCCTCGCGAAAGGAGCGAGAGGGTCGATTGAGATTGCAGCCACCTGCGCAGCGGCTGGGATTATCGTGGGTGTCCTAACCCAAACCGGATTGGGAATGAAATTTGCGATGATCATCATCAACTATTCAGGAGGTAGTCTTCTTCTCGCTCTGTTCTTCACCATGTTGATTGCCATCATCCTCGGAATGGGTATGCCCACAACAGCCGCCTATGCCATATCTGCCTCTGTTCTGGCTCCTGCACTGATCCAGCTTAAGGTTCCTGCCATTGCCGCTCACCTCTTTATCTTCTATTTTGCCTGCCTTTCAGCGTTGACTCCTCCTGTGGCCTTGGCCTCCTTTGCTGCCGCTGCCATAGCCAATGCAAAGACCTGGGATGTCGGATGGCAGGGGATGAAATTTGCGATTGCAGGTTTTCTTATCCCTTACATGTTTGTCTATGGCTCTGCCATGGTTTTAGTGGGAAGTCCGATGGAAATTACTTTTGCCATACTGACGGGCCTTGTAGGAACAATGGCACTGGCAGCCGCTGTCCAGGGATGGTTATTAGAGGATGCCCATTGGGTCGAGCGGGGCATTCTGTTAATTGCCGCCCTTTGCTTAATTAAACCCGGCTGGATTACCGATTTGATTGGCCTGGGATTGCTTATTGTCGTATTCGTCTATCAATACACAAAATTTAAGAAAAAATAATTTTCATTTAACCTTCCTCCAAAACTATCCCCCCTCCCCCTTGACGGGGGAGGGGGGCAGAAAGGGGTGGACATAGGTTGACTTCCCTCCCCTTTACCCTGTTAAATAGGATTCTTTGTTTAGCCCCTGTTAGATGAAGTTTTCCATTTAACAGGGTTAATCCCCTCCCGCTGTGGGGAGGGGAGATTTTCTAGTATTATTTTAAATTATGAAAAGATTACACCATATCGCTGTCATCCCGGGAGATGGAATTGGAGAAGAGGTGATTTCAGAAGGGGTTAAATGTTTAAGAGCTCTTTCCGAGATCTTTGAAAACGTTCAATTCGAACTCCAATATTTCCCCTGGGGGAGTGAATATTATCTTCAGCATGGAAAGATGATGCCGGAAGAGGGTCTGCATATCCTGAAGGATTTCAAGGCCATCTATCTCGGTGCAGTCGGTGATCCCAGAATTCCGGACGATGTGACCCTCCATGGACTTCTCCTCCCCATCAAAATGGGATTTGACCTCTATGTGGGCCTCCGTCCTGTTTATCTCTTTCCAGGGGTAGAATCTCCACTGGCCAACATCTCTGGAGGAGAGATTGACATCGTGGTCATTCGAGAAAATACAGAAGGAGAGTATTCGAACGTAGGGGGGATCGTTGGAGTTGAGGATCGAGAGTTAGCCGTCCAGAGTGGACTCTTCACCCGAAAGGGAATGGAGAGGATTATTACTTTCGCTTTTGAATATGCGAAAGAAAAGGGGAGAAAGAAGATTACTTCTATCACGAAATCGAATGCCCAGCGATACGGGATGGTCCTCTGGGACCGTATCTTTAAGGAGGTGGCTTCCCGATTTCCTGAGATTCGAACCGAGTCAAAACTGATCGATGCCGCCTGCATGGACGTGGTGCGGAATCCAAAGAGATACGACGTCATCGTCGCCTCAAACCTCTTTGCAGATATCCTCTCAGACCTTACTGCCTCTGTGACAGGTGGATTGGGGTTGACACCCGGAGCCAGTTTCAACCCAAAGGATAAAACCTTTCCTGGATTCTTTGATCCGGTTCATGGTTCTGCTCCGGATATCACCGGTAAAGGGCTGGCCAATCCCGTTGCAGCCATTCTCACGGCCAAGATGATGTTAGACTATCTGGGTGAGGCAGAGGCAGCCGATCTCTTATACCAGGCGGTCAGGCAGAATCTATCTGAGAAAAGGGTTAGGACCATCGATCTGGGAGGACGTTCCAAAACAGACGAAGTCGGAGGCGATATCGTCAGAATTCTCCGATCCTTATAAAAAGAGGGTTCAAGGGTTCGAGGATTCGAGGGGTCAAGTTAAATAATTAAGACCTCACGTAATTGAGTTTTAAAAAACTTAAATATAATGATGCTATGATACAAAGACGCTCTTGAAAAAGCACTTGAACCCATGAACCCTGGAAGAGATTTCTGGACTTCTTCAGAAATCTCGGAATCCTTGAACCCTTCGTTTAGGGAGGCAAAGATTGATTCTAACTGAGACTTTAAAAAAGGCGGTCAAACTTTTTCCGCAAAAACAGGCGATTGTCTGTGGCGGAAAGCGGTGGACCTATCAAGAATTTTATGATCGGATCAATCGTCTCTCCCGTTATCTGAAGGCTTCTGGGATTGAGAAGGGTGATAAGGTTGCCCTCCTCCATCCCAACTGTCACTATTTTTTAGAAGCTTATTATGGGATTGCACAGATCGGAGCGATCTCCGTCCCCATTAACTACCGACTCTCTCCCAAGGAGATCGCATTCATCCTTCAGGATTCGGAGTCGAAGCTATTGATTGCCGACCCAATGTTTCAAAAACAGATTGATCCCATCCGGGGGGAGATCCAAGAAATCGTAAAGATCCTATGGACCGGGGAAGATAAGATTTCAAGGGAGCCTCGAGATTTGAGATATGAGGCTATATTGGACCCGGGGGATTCTCATCTCTTTCATGAAGCTCCTATCACCGGCGAAGATGTTGCCCAGATCTATTATACGAGTGGTACCACCGGTCGTCCCAAGGGGGTGATGTTATCTCATAAAAATGTGACAACCCATGCCCTCGGAACCATCGCAGAGGTTCATCTCATAGATTCTGATGTTTGGATTCATGTGGCCCCGCTTTTTCATCTGGCGGATGCCTGGGCGACCTGGGCGATCACCTGGGTGGGAGGGACCCATGTATTAATCAGGGAGTTTGATCCAAAAACAGTTCTGGAAACCATCGAGAGGGAAAAGGTGACCCTTACCAACCTCATCCCCACCATGCTCAACCTGATGGTCAATTATCCTGATGTGGGGAAATACGATTACAGGAGTTTGAGGGTTTTACTCAGTGGAGGAGCCCCCATTGCCCCTGAAGTGGTCCGAAAAATTGTTGAGACCTTCAAATGCGATTATATCCAGACCTATGGGATGACCGAGACCAGTCCTTACCTGACCCTCTCCATTTTAAAAGACCATTTAAGAAAATTAACCTATGAGGATCAACTTCGGGTCAAATCGAAGACGGGTCGAGAATTCATCGGCGTCGAACTCAAAGTGGTCAATGACCGGGGAGAGGAGATTAAAAAGGATGAAAAAGAAGTCGGGGAGATCATTGTCAGGGGGGATATTGTAACAGAGGGATATTGGAAATTGCCTGAGGAAACCAGGAAGTCGATCAAAGATGGCTGGCTCTATACTGGCGATATGGCAGTGATGGATGAGGAGGGTTATGTAACAATCGTTGATCGAAAGAAGGATATGATCCTGACCGGTGGAGAAAATGTCTATTCGACAGAGGTTGAAAATATACTTTACATGCATCCTGCGATATTAGAATGTGCCGTCATCGGTGTTCCGGATCAGAAGTGGGGTGAGGCTGTAAAAGGGATAGTGGTGTTAAAACCAGGCCAAAATACAACTGAGCAAGAAATCATCCGGTTCTGCAAAGACAGGATCGCCCATTACAAAGCTCCTAAATCGATCGATTTCATCGATGGCCTTCCGAGGACCGGTTCCGGAAAGATTCATAAGAAAGGATTAAGGGACAAATACTGGGAAGGCTATGTGAAGAAAGTTCATTAAATGCTTCCTCCCATCATCCCATCGGGACGTAAACGAATTCCCAATAGCCGGTTTGCCACTTACGTACAATAAAATTGAGGCTTTAGGTTAAGGTTGAGGTTAAGAAGCCAGTCTCGTTTAGGGTCAAATGGTTAGGTTAAAAAAGATTGCAGACCTATGAAATGACCTCTTAACCAAACAGGCATCATTACCCTAACCCTTTAAAGGACATTTGCAAAAAGAGTCAGCGATGGCTTATACCTAAGAACTGAAACAACTGATCAAACGGGTGGTGTAGCACAAAAATATCACTATATATCAAATATGATTTTCAATAGACTTAACGGCCTTGAACGAGGTTACAAACGTACCGAAATATATGTGCAACACCACGAGTAGAACAGACCCGGCCCCAGCGTTTAGTGTGAAAGAGAGAAGGTTGGGAATATCCAAGAATAAGTCTCTTTGAAAAGGAAACCCGGTTGAAAAAATATCATCCTTTTGATGTTGAGTAATTTATTTTCAAAACAGAGTTTGGTTTAAGAAGTTAAAAAATAGGGGAGAAATTATAATGAACGAGATCGAATGCAACTGTACAAAGTGCGCGGTGATTGAAAAGATATGCTGGTTGGAAAATGGGAAAGGGCCCAAATGGTGTCCAACGAAGAACGAAAGCGAATCCCTTCATGAGGCATTAAAAGAGTACGATGAACCGAATGTAAAGGAGTTTGCTAGGCTGGCCTCTGTTCAAGAGGGTTCCTGTTACGCCCTCCGGGATGCAAGACCTTTTGTGATGATTCCTACCAAGAGCAGGCTTGAGGAACTTATCGAATTCTCACAGAGGATGGGCTATAAGAAGCTCGGGATGGCCTTCTGCAGCGGTCTGACCCATGAGGCATTCATTCTCTCTGAGATTTTGGAAAAGCATGGTTTTGAAATCGTTGCAGTCTCGTGCAAGGTTGGAGGTATTCCGAAGGAAAGAATTGGGGTTAAAGATGAGGAGAAGATCAGGATCGGGGAGTTTGAATCCATGTGCAATCCTATCTCCCAGGCAAGAATTTTAAACACGGCCAAGACAGACTTCAATATCATGCTGGGTCTTTGCATTGGTCATGATTCCCTCTTCCTAAAATATATTGAAGGCCTCACCACTGTTTTTGCTGTAAAGGACCGGGTTACGGGTCATAATCCAATGGCCACCCTCTATACTTCACGTTCTTATTACCAGAGGATGATGAAAATGGAGTTTGACAATTTCGAGGAGATGAAAAGTCGATTGGTTTCAGAGGGAAAGAAATAGAGTTTTTTAACTTGACAAAATAGCCATATAAATGTTAGCGTGACCGCAATTCCCTGAAAATTTAAAATGAGTGTAATCATTTGATTTAATTTAGAAATTTAAATTATATTGAAAATTATATAATTATGTGTTATCGTTAACGCAAAATATGCGTAAAAAGATTAACATAAAAGATATTGCCCGGATGGCCAATGTCTCTCACACTACGGTCTCAAGGGCCCTTAATAATAAATCCCGTATCAAAAATGAGACTAAGGAAAAGATCCTTTCTATCGCAAGAGAATTAAACTACCAGCCTAATTTTATCGCCAGAAGTCTGGTGATGAAGCGAACCAAGACATTGGGCCTCGTCATCACCACAATTGCCAACCCTTTCTACATAGAACTCTCCCAAGGAATCGAAACAACGGCCAGAAGTCTAGGTTATAATATCATCCTCTGCAGCACAAATTATGATCTTTCAGTGGAAAAACAGCATATCGATATGCTCAGAAGCAAGGGTGTGGATGGGATCATTTTTACTTCTGCCCATATGGGTGATCCCAATATCGTTGGATTAGCGGAAGATGAATTTCACATTATATTGGTTAATCGAAGGACCTATCATCCGATGGTGAGGGGGAAAGTGGATTATGTCGGGGTGGATAATATCCTCGGCGGTTTTTTAGCTGTTGAGCACCTGATCAAACTCGGCCATCAACGGATAGGAGTGATCGGCGGATCCTCTGAATCGTCTGTTGGTTTTGAACGTTTGGAAGGTGGGAAGAAAGCGCTGGCCAATTACGGTTTGGAGGTGATAGGTGATTATTTTTTGGAGGGGGATTTCTTAAAGGGATCAGGTTATCAGGGAGGTAAGGAATTTCTTAAAATGGCCGAGCCTCCAACCGCTATTTTTGCTACCAACGATTACATGGCATTAGGGACTTATCAAGCGATCGTTGAAGCGGGGCTGAAGGTTCCAGAAAATATGGCGTTGATTGGGTTTAACGATATTGAATTTACTTCAATGAGAGGAATTGAATTGACAACGGTTGGCCAAAAAAAATATGAGATGGGTGCTTTGGCTGTGAAAACATTAGTCGAAAGGGTTGAAGGAGAAGAAGTCGGGCCTCCGAAAGAGATTATTTTAGAACCCGAATTGATCATCCGGAAGACCTGCGGTTTCCATTTAAAAGGCTATCAGCTGCCATCGTATAAACAATGAACGATGAACGTTAAACGATGAACATAAGTCTACCCTCATAGTCCATAGTCCATGGTTCATAGTTCATAGTCTAATAGGAGGTGTTTTTATGGGAAGGAAGAAGATTTCAATTATCGGTGCAGGGTTTGTGGGAGCCACGGCTGCCCACTGGGCTGCTGAAAAAGAATTGGGTGACGTCGTTTTAGTTGATATCATCGAAGGGATGCCCCAGGGAAAATCTCTTGATCTCTTTCAAGCAGGGCCTATTGAAGGTTTTGATGCGAGAGTTATTGGGACAAACGGATTTGAGGATACAAAGGATTCTGATGTGGTCATTATCACTTCAGGAGTTCCCCGCAAGCCAGGTATGAGCCGGGAGGATTTGTTGGATATCAACAAAAAGATCATTGAATCAGTGGTGGCTCAGGTCGTTGAAAGGTCCCCCAAGGCCATTCTCATCATGATCACAAACCCTTTAGATACGATGACCTATTTAGCGTTTAAAAAAAGCGGTTTTTCAAAACAGAGGGTCATGGGGATGGCAGGAATTTTGGATACAGCTCGATTCAAAGCATTCATTGCAATGGAATTAGGTGTTTCGGTTGAGGATATTCAAGCGCTCCTGTTGGGAGGACACGGTGACGAGATGGTTCCCCTTCCACGTTATACCACTGTTAGCGGAATTCCCCTCTCCCAACTCCTTCCTAAGGAGACCATTGATCGATTGGTGGACCGAACACGTAAGGGAGGGGGAGAGATCGTCAATCTCCTGAAGACAGGAAGTGCTTTCTATGCGCCTTCAGCAGCAGGGGTTCAGATGGCAGAGGCAATCCTTAAAGATAAGAAAAGGATCCTTCCTTGCTGTGTCTATCTCGGAGGAGAATACGGGCTGAAAGACATCTGCTTTGGAGTTCCGGTTAAATTGGGATCGAACGGTGTGGAATCGATCATTGAACTCCAATTGACAGAGGAAGAGAAGAAATTTGTCTCGAAGTCCGCAGAGAGTGTAAAGAAGAGTATAGCAGAATTGAAGATTTGATCCACGGCATTAGGAGCGTCCTGCTTCGCAGGACTTTAGGATCAGCTTTTGGCCTTGAGGATAGAGGCAATAGATAAAGATTCTGCCTCAAGCGAAGCGCTCCTCAAGCAGAGCGATCATTGACCGAAAAAGGGATTATGCGAGAAATTAATGTGAAATTGATCACCGAGAAGGTGAGACAGCTCTGTATGGAAGCCAATACCGATCTGGAAGAAGATATACTTCAGGCCTTTGATCGGGCAATGGAAAAGGAAGAGTCTCCTCTGGGAGTGGAGATATTGAAGGAATTGAAGGAGAATGCCCGAATTGCGAAAGAAGAGAAAGTGGCGATCTGTCAGGATACGGGTTTTGCAATCGTTTTTGTAGAACTGGGACAGGATGTCCATCTGGTCGGAGGAAACCTGGTGGAAGCCATCCACGAAGGGGTTCGGCAGGGATATCGAGATGGATATTTAAGAAGATCGATCTGCCATCCTTTCACCCGGGCGAATACCGGAGACAATACACCTGCGATTATCCATACAGAAGTGGTCCCTGGAGACAAAGTAAAGATTGCAGTAGCCCCAAAAGGGGGTGGCAGCGAAAACATGAGCCGGGTGACCATGCTCACACCATCGGATGGGAAGGAAGGAATTAAACGCTATGTCGTCCAGAGGGTGAAGGAGTCAGGGTCCAACCCCTGTCCTCCGACAATCGTCGGAGTCGGAATAGGAGGGAACCTTGAACAGGCAGCTCTCCTTGCAAAGAAGAGTTTGCTCAGACCTCTTGGAAGTAAGAATCCAGACCCGGAACTGGAAAAGATAGAGTCGGAGATATTGACAGAAATCAATAGACTTGGCATCGGGCCACAGGGATTGGGGGGGAGGATCACCTCATTGGCTGTGCACATCCTGATGATGCCTTGCCATATCGCCAGTCTGCCTTTGGCCGTGAACATTCAGTGCCATGCCCAGAGGCATAAGGAGGTAATCCTATAGATTAATAACCAAACTCCAAGAACCAATCATCAAATAATAACCATTATCCAAATTCCAAAAATTTAAATTGTTTGATTATTGGGTAATTGGAATTTATTTGGAGCTTGCCTGCCTGCGGAAGGCAGGGGATTTGGTTATTGGAATTTAATCCGGAGGATATATGAGCGAACCGATTCGATTGAAAACCCCTCTGAGTGATAGGGATGTGGAGAGATTGAAGATTGGCGATCGGGTCCTGATCAATGGAATTATCTATACCGGAAGAGATGCGGCTCATAAAAGGCTCCTCGATTTATTGAAAGAAGGGAAAGATCTCCCCTTCGGCATCAAAGGGCAGATCATTTACTATGTCGGCCCCACACCTGCCAGACCGGGACAGATCTTCGGATCAGCCGGGCCCACGACCAGTTACCGTATGGATGCCTATGCACCCTCCCTGATCGAAAAAGGCCTGAAAGGAATGATTGGAAAAGGGATGCGATCCGATGCGGTCAAGGAGGCGATGAAGAAGTATAAGGCGGTCTACTTTGCAGCGACCGGAGGGGCGGGTGCCCTTTTGGCCAAACGAGTGAAAAAAGCCGAGGTGGTGGCTTATGAGGACCTGGGTACGGAGGCGATTCGAAGGTTGGAAGTAGAGGACCTTCCAGTGATTGTGATCAATGATGTTAGAGGAAATGACCTTTATATCGAAGGGGAGAAAAAATATAGGAGAGACTAAGCCTAAATGTGGTATAGATTTTTTTCGCAGACAGGTATACTTCAAAAACTTTACCAAGCGATCGTTATGTATTTTTTATGGGTATCATTTGTTACTGCTGATAATAGGCCTTAGGGATGGTATTTAAATCCTTCGATAGGAAATATGCAGAAGTGTCGCTGTAAAGTTTTTTACGCACACCTGTCTGCTTTTGATATTTTTAAATAAAGGGATAAAGTGATGGAAAAGGTGAAACCCGGATCTCTGAAGGCCTGGTTGATACTCCCCCGTTTTCATTTTATTCCCCTGACCGTCATCCTGGTCTCATTGGGAACAGCCGTTGCAGCCTATAAAGGTTTTTTTAATCTGGGATATTTTATCTTGGCCATGATCGGTTCTATTCTCGTCCATATGACGGTCAATGTGATCAATGACTATTACGACTATGTAAGTGGGATCGATTTGAATACCCAGAGGACTCCCTTCAGTGGAGGGAGTGGTGTCCTTCCCTTAAATCTTCTGAAGCCCAAACAGGCCTTCTGGTTTGCAACCATCTGTCTGTTGATCGCCATGGGGATTGGTGCCTATTTCGTTTTGGTGAAAGGTTGGATTCTCTTTCCCCTTCTTCTGGTAGCCGGATTTTCTGCCTATTTCTACAATGTTTACCTTGCCAAATGGTTGTTGGGCGAACTTTTCGCAGGCCTCAATTTTGGCCCCATCCTCGTCCTGGGTTCCTACTTTGTCCAGACAGGAAGATATAGCTGGGAGGCATTCGTTGCATCTCTTGCACCGGGCATACTGACAGCCAATCTCCTCTTTCTGAACGAGTTTCCCGATCGGGAGGCGGATCAAAGAGGGGGGAGAAAGCATCTGGTCATCACCATGGGAAAGAGGGACGCCCGCTATCTTTTTGTGGCCTTAATCATCGTTTCTTATCTCTGCATTATCATCGGTGTCCTTACAAAGATGATGCCTGTGATCGCACTCATTGGTTTAGGAACGACAGGCTTTGGATGGAAGGCTGCCAAGGGAGCCTTGAAGTACTATAATGATACAAATCAACTGGTCCCTGCGCTGGGGGCCAATGTCATTACCATCCTGGGGACCCAGGCACTAATAACGATTGGATATGTCATCGCCATACTCATATGAAAACGATAATCCCCTCACCCTTCCCCTCTCCCCTCGGGGGAGAGGGATGAGGTGAGGGGGGTTCTGGAGATGGACTATGAAAATCGAACTGACGAGGCAGAAGGTTCACAACGAATTTGCGAAGAAAGTGGAGCTGATCAGCGGTCAAAACCTTTTTGCCTGTTACCAGTGCGGGAATTGCACGGCCGGCTGTCCGGTTGCCTTTGCCATGGAGTTGGGTCCCCACGAAGTCATCCGTTACACGCTTCTGGGTTTGGAAGAGGAAGCGATCAAGGCCAATACCTCATGGCTCTGTGCCTCTTGCCTTCAGTGCACATCGAGGTGCCCCAAAGGGATCGATATTGCCAGGGTGATGGATGCCTTGAGAATAGTGGTGTTGAGGAAGAAGGAGAGAAAGGATCATATTCAGATCGCTGAATTCCCGGAAGGATTTTTGGAAAGGGTTCCTCAGATCGCGTTTATCAGTGGGTTTAGAAAGTTTCTTTCATAACAAACCCCCCTCACCCCCACCCTCTCCCCCGGGGGGAGAGGGGAAGGGTGAGGGGCGATCATTTGAAATTGGAATTTGGAGTTTATTTGGGGTTTGGAATTTGTGATTTGGGAATTGGAAGGAGTATTAGATGGATTATCTCTACTTTCCGGGGTGCACCCTCTATACCAAGGCGAAGAACTTCGATCAGACGGCGAGGAACTGTTCCCTTCTTCTCGGGTTTGAATTGAAGGAACTCTCCAACTGGACCTGCTGTGGAGCAACCTTTCCCTTATCCACGGATAATCTCATGGCCCTTCTTCCTCCCTCAAGAATTCTGGCCAAAGCGAGGGAAGAGGGAACGATTCTGACAACCCTTTGTGCCATCTGCTTCAATGTAATCAAAAGAACGAACCGCTTGATGCAAGATGATGGAGAGAAGAGGGATAAGATCAACAATTTTATCGAAAAGAATTATCAGGGAGACCTTAGAATCCTCCATTACTTAGAAATCCTGAAACAGAAGGTCGGTTTTTCCCAACTCAAGGAGAAGGTGAAGAAGCCTTTGACCGGACTGAAGGCTGCAGCCTATTATGGATGTATGCTCCTCCGGCCATTTGAAGAGATGGGATTTGACGATAAGGAAAAGCCTACCCTCTTTGAAGAGTTTTTGGAGACATTGGGTGCACAGGCAGTTGAATTTCCTTATAAGATTGAGTGCTGCGGATCCTTCCAGTCAGTGAGCTCGCCGGATGTGGCCGCAGAATGTGCCTATAAAATCCTGGGTTCAGCCATTAAAAATGGAGCAGAGGTCATGGTTTCCACTTGTCCTATGTGCACGTTTAACATCGATCACAAGCAGACAGATATCAAACAGAAATACCTGGACTTCAAAGAGATCCCAGTCTTTTATTTTACCCAACTTCTTGGGATTGCCATGGGGCTCGATTATCAAACCTTGGGATTTGAGCAGAATGCTGTTGATCCCTTACGGTTCTTAAAAGAGAAAGGCCTTTTATAGATGAAGGGGGCTGGAATTTTGAGCCAGGCATTGAATGAAGTCAAAGAAACGAAACAGGATCCCTCTCAGAATGGCTTCATAAAAAGGGCCATGGTGATTGGCGGAGGCATTGCAGGGATTTCCGCATCGATTGATCTGGGGAATGCAGGGTATGATGTGGTTTTGGTAGAAAAACTGCCCTCCATCGGAGGTCGGATGCTTCAACTCTCTGAAACTTTCCCCACACTCGATTGTGCCCAGTGCACCCTCACCCCAAAAACGGTGGAGACAGGGCAACATCCTCGAATTAAACTCCTGACCTATTCGGAGGTGGACGAGCTCAGAGGGAGAGCCGGAGACTTCCTTGTGAGGGTTCGAAGAAAGGCAGCCTATGTCGATTGGGAAAAATGTACAGGTTGTGGCCTCTGCCAGGAGAAATGTCCTTCAAAAAATCCTTCTGAATTTGACCGGGGCATGGGGCTGGGTAAAGCCATCTATACCCTGTCGCCTCAGGCTGTCCCGAATAAACCCGTGATCAATCCCTCTACCTGCCGCTTCTTCAGGGAGGGGAAATGCAGAGTATGTGAGAAGGTCTGCCCGGTTGGTGCCATTGATTACGACCAGAAAGACGGTTATGTGGAAGAAAGGGTAGGCGCAATCATCACGGCTGTCGGTTTCGATTTAATCCCTAAAGAGAGATTTGGTGAATATGGATATGGCGAGGTTCCAGATCTGATTGACGGCCTCGCCTTCGAAAGGCTCAATTCTGCATCCGGACCGACCACCGGTGAAATTCGTAGACCTTCGGATGGGAAAATTCCAAAGGAGGTGGTCTTCATTCAGTGCACCGGGTCAAGAGATCCTGAACGGTATATGCCCTACTGCTCCAGGGTTTGCTGCATGTATACGGCAAAGCATGCCCGGCTCTATAAACACAAAGTCCCCGACGGACAGGTCTACATCTTCTATATGGATATCCGTTCTACAGGGAAAGGTTATGAAGAGTTTATCCAGCAGGGGATAGAAGAAGAAGGGATCCTTTATCTGAGAGGAAGGGTTTCGCGGATATTTCGAGATGGGGAAAAGGTGATGGTCTGGGGTGTGGACACATTGACCGGGAGGAAGGTTGAAGTGGCTGCGGATATGGTGGTTTTGGCTACAGCCATCATCCCCCAAGAGGATACTAAGGACTTAGCTAAAAGACTGGGGATCGCCACAGATGATTATGGGTTCTTGACAGAGGTCGAGAGAAAACTCAGGCCCGTTGAAACGAATGTGGAAGGGATCTATCTTGCAGGTTGTGCCCAGGGGCCAAAGGATATTGCCGATGCGGTGGCTCATGCCAATGCCGCTGCCGGCAAAGTCCAGGGATTGTTCGCAAAAAATAAGGATGTTTGAGGTTGGAGGAGCGCCTCGCAAAGCGAGGCTTGAGGTTTGAGGCTAAAGATTTTCCCTCCAACCTTAAGCGATAGCGATCCTCGAGCGAAGCGATCATGAAAAGACTGGGTGTTTTCATTTGCCACTGCGGAGTGAATATCGCAGGGATAGTGGACGTAAAATCGGTCACTGAAAAGATGGGGAGGATCGACGATGTAGCCCACAGCACCGATTACATTTATATGTGTTCTGAACCCGGACAGCAGATTATCCGGGAGGCAATTCGTGAGAAGGGGTTGGATGGAGTGGTGGTCGCCTGTTGCTCTCCCAGCATGCATGAAAACACTTTTCGAAAGGCAGTCAAATCGCAGGGAATGAATCCCTATCTCTGTGAAATCGCCAATATTCGAGAACAGTGCAGTTGGGTCCACCAGAAGGAGAAGGAAGAGGCGACGCATAAAGCGGCAGAGATCATCCTGGCAACCCTTGAGAAGGTAAGGAAGAATGAATCCTTAGAGACCATTGCTGTGGCTATCAATCGGAGGGTCCTGGTAGTTGGGGGAGGGATTGCTGGGATTACTTCCTCCCTCGATCTGGCCGAGGGCGGTTATGAGGTCATCCTTCTGGAGCGAGAGTCTGCTCTGGGTGGACATATGGCTCAACTCTCGATGACCTTTCCGGATATCAACCCTGCCATCGGAGCGCTCCTCTCGAAGGCATCAGAAGTAGAAAAACATCCTAGGATCAATCTCCACTGCTATTCGGAATTGGAGGATGTAAAGGGCTATTTGGGTAATTTCGAATTGACCATCCGGAAAAAGGCCAAGTCTGTGGATTGGAAGAAGTGTAACGGGTGCGGTATCTGTATAAAGAATTGTCCAGTGGAATATGTTTCTCAATTTGAGAGAGGCATGGGAACTCGGAAAGCGATCGATACCCTCTATCATAAGAGCATTCCCAACAAACCCTACATTGACCGAAGCCACTGTCGATTCTTCATTGATGAGAGTTGCAGACGGTGTGAAGAGACCTGTTCCGAGAAGGCAATCGATTTCGAACAGGAAGATGAGCAGATGGCAGAGAAGATCGGAGCCATTGTTGTGGCTACGGGTTACGAACTCTTTCCCAAGGAACAATTGGGTGAGTATGGTTATGGTGAAATCCCGGATGTGATTGATGGTCTCGCCTTTGAACGGATACTTTCACCCGATGGACCAACGAGAGGCAGGATCCTTCGACCTTCCGATGGAAAGGTTCCGAAGGAGATGGTCTTCATCCAATGTGTGGCCTCGAGAGACCCAGATCGCTATATGCCTTACTGCTCCCGGATTTGCTGTATGTACACGGCCAAACAGGCAAAGATTTATAAAGAGCAGATTCCAGATGGGCAACCTTATATTTTTTACATGGATATCCGCTCGGACTGTAAAGGCTATGAGGAGTTCCTTCAGAAGACCGTTGAGGAGAAGGGGCTTCTCTATCTTCGAGGCCGGGTTTCCAGAGTTTTTCAGGATGATGGAAAGGTAAGGGTGTTGGGAGTGGATACGCTGACAGGAAGAATGGTTGAAGTGGCTGCAGATATGGTCGTTTTAGCCACAGCCATTGTCCCGAGCAACGGTGTAAAAGACCTGGCAGCTAAGCTGAGGGCCACGGTGGATCGGCATGGTTTCTTGACAGAGGCCCATATCAAACTCTACCCGGTGGAGAGTTCAACAAAGGGAATCTATCTCGCTGGCTGTGGCCAGAGTCCCAAAGATATCTCGGATACTGTCTCTCAGGCTTCAGCCGCGGCGAGTAAAATTCAGGCCCTCCTCTCTACGGATCAACTTCTCCAAGACCCTCTGATTGCCTTTGTGGATGAAGGAATTTGCAGTGGATGTGGCATCTGTGTAGAGATCTGCCCGTACGAAGCGAGGGAGATTGACAACCGTCGAGGAATTTCGACCGTTCACAGTGCACTCTGCCAGGGATGCGGGGCTTGCATTGCTGCTTGCCCGAACTTTGCCTGTGAGTTGCGCAATACCTCCGCAGGTCAGGTCCTACGGATGGTGGATACATTTATAGCTTAGAGTTTCTATGGTTTCTTTGGTTTTTCTGGTTTATCTTGTTTTGAGTTAACCAGACAGACTAAACAAACTAAACAAACGAAATGAACCAAAAGATGGGGGAGGAGAAAAAATTGGAGATCGTGCCCAGCTTGAGGAAAGTTGATTACTCTTTTTTAGAGGAAGCCAAAAAGAGGAGTGGGGAAGACCTGAATCTTTGTTACCAGTGCCTGAAATGCACAGCAGGCTGTCCTACTGCACCCTACATGGATATCCGCCCCAATAACATCATCCGGATGATCCAGATGGGGATGAAGAAAGAGGTGTTAGGAAGCAGGGCCATCTGGCTCTGTGTTTCCTGTGAGACCTGTGGAACCCGATGTCCGAATGAGATTGACATCGGTGTTTTGATGGACGCTTTGAGAGAGATGGCTATTGAAGAAGGGATTCCAGCGAAAGAAAAGAACATTCATCTTCTCCATGAGGCTTTTATTCAGAGCATCAAAAGGGGAGGGAGAGTTCATGAAGCGACCATGCTGATCGATTATAAACTGAGAAGCAAAGACTTCATGACAGATCTCATTCCCGGCATGATGCTCTTTTTGAAAGGGAAGATTCCTTTATTCCCCAGTTTTATCAAGGGAAGGGAGGAGATCAAAAGGATTTTTGAGAGGTGCACAAAAGAAAAATAATGAAAGCGTCAAATTGGAATAATGGAATGATGGAATAATGTGAGAAAAAAATAATGAATCATAGAATGACGAAGGACAATTTGTTTCTAAAAAAACCATTATTCCAATATTCCATTTTTCCATTATTCCAGAGTTCTCTTTGGGGAGGTTTCTAATGAGATTTTCATACTTTCCAGGTTGTACGGATCACTCCACATCTTATGAATATGGCCGTTCAACAGAAGCGACCCTTGAAACATTAGGGGTAGACTTGGTTGAAATCGAGGACTGGAACTGTTGTGGGGCTGCAGCAACCCACAGCATCAACCATCTCCTCTCGCTCTGTCTTCCAGCAAGAAATATTGCCATTGCTCAATCCACACAGGCCGGACCTCTGGTTATTCCCTGTGCAGGATGTTTCAACATGCTGAAGAGAGCCGAACATACCCTTAAAAATGATGAGACCAGGCGAGAGGAGATTGAGGAGA
>JBFMAE010000012.1:0-8424 GCA_040756085.1 Thermodesulfobacteriota bacterium
GGCTTTTACCAACACCTGCTTCGGGCCATATTGGCCCGGTGAGTAGTTGGTCTGGGAGTTTCTCTCGCAGTTCCATTTTCCCGAATTATCTTCAACATGCAAGCCATAACGATAAGTACCTGGGGAGGATGGAGTGTCAGTGATGAAACCAGTATAAGTCTTCCCCGAGACAGAAACCCTCTTAATTTCTCTAAACCCTACACCAGCAGTATCGTCAGCCCTCCACAACTCAACTTGTTTTAGGCCAAAATCATCGGTTACCCTGTAAGAAAGAGTAATGGATTGCCCCTGGTTAATCTGGGAAGAAGAGGCGGAGAACGAAGTGACATTCGGAGGCCTAATGTCAGATGGAGCTGGTGTAGGTGCAGGAGTTGTTACTGGGGCTTTTACTATCACCTGCTTCGGACCGTAAACACCAGGTGAGAAATTGGTTTGTGAATTCCTCTCACAGTTCCACTTCCCCGCGGTATCTACCACATGTACACCATAGCGGTAGGTACCTGCAGAAGGTGGGGTATCGGAGATCGAACCAGAATAACTTTTACCTGAGATAGAGACCCTTTTAATTTCTCTAAAGCCTACTCCCACAGTATCATCCGCTCGCCACAACTCCACCTGCTTTAACCCAACATCATCCGACACAGAATACGAAAGTGTGACCGATTGCCCCTGGTTAATCTGGGAGGCAGAGGCGGAGAAAGAGGTAACATTGGGGGGTTTATCAGCCGGTGTAGGTTGAGTTACAGTATAGTAATCACGAAAGCACTTTTCCCAGTCGGGGAGTGAGAGTACACCATTCTTTTTCCATTCATTAATAGCAGCTTCTACTGGCCAACCTTCCATCTTTACCCGATAGGTTGCTATAACTATCCCTGTTCTGTCGATACCTCTCCAACAATGGATATATACCGGCTGATTGTTAGGGTTATTAATAATGATTATCGCATTTTCCGTTTCATTTTTTGTGGGGCAGCGAGCTGGACCAACTGGAGGCAAGGCTGTGGGAGGAGTAGGATACCATATATAATTTATGTTATACTTTTTTGCCCATTCTTTTTCTTTTTTCAGCTCTTCTTCAATAACACTTTCCAGGTTAACAATAGTCTTGATTCCTCTATTAGCCAACGATTTTACCGCCTCTTCATTTTTTGGTTGCCCACCGGCAAAAATCTTATCGTTAACTTTACGAAATTTCGGTAAAAGATCATTAACAATAACAGCAGGGGTAGAACCAGCATACTCAGACTTTGGTGCGGGGATTGATAAAACTGGAGGCTGAGATGTAGGGGCTTGAACCTCTTGCTGAATTGTTTTGGCAGTGAGAGATAAGTTAATTGAATGGCGGGCAACTATTCCTTTTGTTTGGTCGTTATTCCTACATCTCTCTATTCCTACCCTTCCGCAGCTCTCATTCCAGATGACATTGTTTCCCTGTCTTATTATATACCCATATGTCCAGCCACCACCTATGTTCTCCAGGGTTAGTTCAATAGAATTTTTACCCTCCACCAAATATCCTGTTATGGCAATCTCACGTTCATTGTAATAACCAACACTCAAAATCTCCCTGCCATTTATCTTTACTTTTGAAACATCATCTACATTAAAGACACGGAGATAGTATTTCTGGCCTGAAGGATAAGGACCAAGAAGAATGGATTTACTTATAATGGGTTTTTTGCTTGGAGAGGTGGGGGGCATACTTACAGTGGGTGAAGTTTTAGTTGGAATCGAAGGAGATTGAAGACTTAATATTCCACCCTTAGTTACTTCCTTAACAACATAAGCAGCGCTTTTGGCTAACACTGTCATAAGTGCTTTCTCGAATTCAGGAGACTTCAATATGTCATCCAAGATAGGATAAAGTTGAGAGGAACCAACTAACTCGGTAGTGCTTTTTGTCAACACCTGAGATAGGGTTTTTCCTCCAAGTGATTTGATTTTGACCAAATCAAAGATTGCATCCACAAGCGCGTTAGAAATGCCTTTTTTAGATGCTTCTGGCACACCAATTTCGCCAACATCAACCGCAAAGTCAGTAATCAAGAAAACGCCATCAACCACTTTCGACCCCCAAGGGCTTAAAAGCACACCGGCTCCATACTTAACCGAAGCTTTGGATCCATTATATATGCCGCGGGCTAATTCCCCAGCTGAGTCAATATTACCCTTGAATACATCAATAGCTGCACCGTTAGATAAATAAAATAGTTTTAAATACCTATCTGAATCTTTAACAGATGCCCTAGCTTTATCAATATCCTGCGCGTTCAGGAAACGTTGGGCATGAATTAATTTCATTTCTGCCATTCCTCGATAATCTATTGCTGCAAAGTAAAAATCATCATATCTCTTTCTTAAATCCTTTCCTAAAATTGGAGAGGTTATATCCATCCATACCGTAGCAATAGTATCTTTTACTGAACTAACGCTAAAAAGATATTCTGGTGTTGAAGGCAATGAATTCTTTCTTTTTTGGATCTCATTTGCCACTTGCTGAATATCTTGCTGAGATGCCAAAACCTCATTTAATTTTACACCTCTTGCTCTCAGGTTTCTATCCGACTTCCCTCGTGTGGAAAGGGAAAGTTGAATAAATATCATAACTGTACAGATAGATAAAAGTAGAATTTTTTTGGTCATTTTCAAAACTCCTTAACCCTTTTTTAGTGTTGTTGAAAAATGTTCCAGGTTTTTCTACTTTTTAACCCCCAAGTAATTTTCCCCAATATGAACCTGCTGATTCCCGATATCCTAAGGCAAATTTTTACCAAAGTTCTTGACCTCCTCCTACCTAATTCTCTTCTTATAAGGCATAGGGATACCCAAGGGTACATCTCCTAATTTTTGGTCATCCACATTAATTACATTGCCCCAATTAAATCCCATGGCATTAAATGTTGCCGTATCCGGGATCAGCCGTCTGACACCGTTTTGGATTAGGTAAATATCCGGGCCTGATCCCTTAATTAAGGTCCCATCAGGGAAGGAAGAGGACTGTGGTTGAGTTTGGTAAGGAGTTGCCCCGGTTCCTGGTTGACTACCATAAGGTTGTGAGGGCGCAGGAGAGAAGGGATATTGAGGCTGAATCACTGCTGGCCCGGTAGGTGGAGGCGTCTGGACTGTCGGCGGTTGCCCTGGTGGAGTGTATTGATAAGGTGGCTTAACCGATGCGATGGGAATGCCGGTCAAAATAGAATCAAGGGTTGCCTTGTCCACCTCAATCACCTGATTCCATTGATAACCCATGGCCTGAAATGTTTCTGGATCAGGGATATAGCATTTCCTTCCTCCCTGAATGACATAGGTCTGGGTTTGACCTTTAAGCCTAATTAAGGCTCCTTCTGGAAATAGGGCTATAATCTCCTTTGACCAAATAGGTTTGCCCTCAGGAAGAATAATCATATCCTGGTAATCAATCTCTTTTACATCGCTCCATTTAAAACCCATTTGATTGAAAACGTGTTCGTTTGCAATAGCCCGCCTCTGATAGCCCAATGGTTGTCCATACTGTTGTTGTCCCTGAATAAAATAAACGTTTGAATCTCCCCTTGCTCTGATTAGATCGCCATGCTTTGGTGTATAGGAGGGCTGAGGTATCGTTGTTTGGGTTGAATGGGTCAGAGGAATAATAAAATCAACAGTATTGCTATACTTTCCTGTAGTATTATCAATAGCCCATAAAAGATATGTTCCTTGTGGGTATTCAATTGGAAATATATGATTTATATTGAAGGAGCCATCTGGAGACGTGTCAGAATATAGGATTACTGATTGAGAACCATCAGGGTTCTTTGTGTAAAGGCTCGCTGTACTTCCTTTAGTAAATCCTATGCCAGAGATATTGACCTTGATTCCAGCCGGATCCTGAGAGGATGTAAGAGAGATGGAAGGACTAATTACTTGAGCATTTCCAATGGAGGGGGTTAAAAAGTTTAAAGTAAAAATATATACTAATGCCCATATACCGTATATGAGTGAAAAGAGATTCTTGCTACTCATCTCGTTTCCCCTACGATCTCCCTGGGGATAGAAAGGAACATTAGGGAGTTTCAGATACTGTTGCTTTACCTACCCATCCCTCCCGGCCATCCTCAAGGCTCACTCGAAGCCACTGCTCCTTTTCCTCTAAGACCGCCAGTAAGGTTCCTTTTTTAACCTCCAATAAAGCTTTAAAATATGTTCCAGGGCCATCCCTAAGAGTTACTTTAGGCCATTTTACATAAACAATGCGAGGTTCTGATCCTGATTGCTTTAATGAAAATTGTGGTGATGAGGGTTGAGATGAAGGAGAAATCGGGGTCGGAGAAACAACTGTTGGAGTTATAGTTTCCGGAGTTGATAAAGTTGTTGCTGCTGGAGAAACCGTTTGTGTGGCAGAAGTAGTTTGTGGTTGAGGTGTAGCAGGTACTCTATAGAACTCAGCAGGGGTCTTGGCTACAACTATTCTTACTGCTTCATCAATGGCTACCCGGATTGCTTTCTCCATAGGAGTTTTTGAATAACCTCCAAAAACACCGGCTAGCGGTCCTCCAACTCCGCCTGTCAATCCGCCAATGTCAGTAGCCTTTCCCTCAACTTGCTCTGAAGCAAGTAACCGGCTTGTCTTTGCATCAATAACCTTGACAATCATTGCCACATGTGAGGTCCTGATGCTTGCCAGAACTCCACCTATTATCCCAGCAAGTCCTGGCAAGGCTCCTCCTATTCCACCTCCAGCACCTGCTGTCCCCGGTTCAAATTCAGTAATTGTTCCTTGTATTAAAAGATCGGCTCCTTCAATTTCACCAATACGGGCAGCACTCTCCGCTCTGATACGACCAGAGGCTCCAAGGTCTTGCTCCCGAAGAACATCGCCTATAGCCTGGCGTTCAAGAACAATGAATCGATTAGTAGCGAAAAGTACATTAGATAACATTTCAGCCATCCCATCCCCTATCTGCCCAGTAGCCTTTCCCTTTGCCGATCTATCCTCGAACCTCGAAACTGCCACTCTTGCTTTCGGTCCCATGTATTCTTCTTTTTGGGCCTGCTCAATAGTCGGGCCTTCTGAGGGGGTTCCGCGAGCCTTTGGAGGGATCACTTGTGCTGCACCAAAATCAAACGTAAGAAAAATAACAAGTGTAATCAATATCAAAAAAAGAATATTTGATGTTCTCATTTCCCTCACCTCCATTGTTGAAAATATAAGTATTTCTTTTTCCATATGAATCGTGAATAACTGTACAGAATCTGCCTATATTAAGACAATCTCAACTCTCTTTACTTTCTTTCATCTTTGCGACCATCTCACTGGCGATCATTTGGGCATGTTCTTTCATCCACTCCTTTCGGAGGTGCCATCCGGCATGTCCCACGCCAAGCGCCCAAAAAATAATCCCGATTCCGAAGAACCAGACCGTGATCCATGCCAGCAGGTAAAGGATTGCGTTAAGGATAAAGGCTCCCCACTTCTTTCTGATCAAAAAATACAGAGGTGAAACAAAAATAATGATTAGATACATCATGGCTCAATCCCTCCTTTCAAAAGAATTTTATTCTTACTGGGATCATTCTCTCCATTCTGGTCTTCTAATTTTCATGAATCTTGGCCGATTCGAGTAAAAATAAATCTGTTCTTTCTATCATCTTCTGAAATCTCAATCTTTCCATCCTCTCTGAAAATGACCTGCACTGTCCTTAGATCCGAGGGCGGAACCCAGATTTTAACAATGATATACTCCTTATCATCGATGGATAGGATCGTTTCTATGTAATAAAAGAAACGGACAGCCTTCTGATCAAGATTGTGGGGATGAGCAATACCTAACGTTGCTTGTCCTTCTCCTTCAGGCCTAAAAGTAACTATTAAGCCCTTTAAGGCTTCAGGCGACTCACATCTCCATTTCCCCCAAAGATATTCGTCAGCATCAACTCTACAAGGGCTGATAAACAAAATAATCGCCGCAATTAATAAAATCGAGCTCTTCATTTCTCTACACATTCTGTGTCTGTATGCGCTGAATTACTTCTATAGAAAAAGGATTTATCTTTCTCTAAGATGAGGTTAGTCTCTCTTTTCTTAGTTAACGAGTGCTGAGATCAACAGCAGACTGTTGTTTCCTCCACTAATGACTCTCAGAGAAGGTGGTTAATCAAAAATAACATGTCTGGAGAATGAGTCGCCTAACTCCAAGAGGGGGTACCAATTTTTTCTCTTCGTTTGATTGTTCATGAAATAGCACAGTGTAATATTAATGTCAAGAATATTATTTCACGGTGAAATTGTATTGGATAACAGGGTGTTATAGGATTTTTTCGTGAAACGAAGCAGCATTGTCGGGGACAATATAAGAAGAGTGAGGCTCATGCGCGGGATGACGCAAGAAAAGCTCGCTCTGGAAAGCAGCCTTTCCCAAGGGTACATAAACCAGTTAGAGAGTGGTAGAAGGAGGTATACCCAAAAGACATTGGAGCTGATTGCGACCGCACTTTCCATTCCTTTGGTAGAGTTGTTCAAGGGGAAAGATAATTCCTTATCTTCCGCCAAGAGGGCTGATAAAATCAGAAAAAAACGGCCAAACAAGAGAGAATTCTTGGCCCTGCTTGAAAAACTTCCTGACCACATCGCAGAACACTACCTCACACTCCTCAAGATGGAGTGCGAGATACTGAAACGTCAGATGCAGAAGCCCCCACGAACATAAAAGCAGCCGAGGCTTTCTAAAGTCAGTTATTGATATCTCTTCCAAGCTTTCTGCCCGCGTCGTCAATTGCCATCTGTCGGACAGAACCTGTGGGGTGAAATCTTCAAAATTCGGTTTCAAAACTCAAAACAAACGCACGACCCATTCAGCAAACAACTGCCAAACAAGTCGGGTTTTTACTCGTCCTTGTTTTCAAGGAGCCCTAATATATTAAGGGTCCCAAAGAGATTTCTGAAAAAAGCCCAGAAATCTCTGATTACACGGATAATGGAATGATTTCCGAGATAAGAAAAGGATTTGATGGGAAGCTGGGTCTCTTTAGCGTTTTAGTTGCACGATTCCAGCTTGATAATCGCAGGTGAAGTAAAAACGGTTGATCAAATCACGCCCTAAAACCGAAGGAAGTCTAAGAATCCGCGCCACTTCTTCAGGAGGCAATTGTTCTAAATCATGCTGTACAACCCAGAGATCTTGACTCAAGGTGAAATCACCCTCATCCGATCCTAATGTGATCTCAACTTCCTAGATTAAAAATGAACGGACACTGCCTCCGATACCGACGATCGGCAAAGAAGAAGGAAGCAATGCTCCCATTGGAACAGATAGGAGTCGCGTATCGCGGTCCAAGAGCGTCGTGCGGGATGCTCCGGTATCTAATAGAAACCAAACCAGCCCATGAAAGTATGTTGAATTCAAATGCACTGCGAGATAGGGCGCATCGCCAATAAACCGGCCTCGGATGATCACAGCACCATCTCCAATGGTTCCGGTGTTATGAACTCCACACACGTATGAGCCGGGTCAGACAGTTTCTGCAGCAGCTTTTCGAGGTCCGGATTGCTGGCGATTACCTAACCGCCCTTGACGGCAATCCACTGGTCGCCAAATTTAGCCAAAAGCGAAGGCATATTTTTACTTATCCACACATGATCGGTTTCAAATGCAAGGAGCTCATCAGATAACTGTTCTGCCATTTTTCGTGTACCTCCTACAAGTGTCGGTTATCTACCCCCGACGTTATCCACAACAAACATATCAGAGGGAGTAACAATTGATCTGGACGAGAACGGACATATCGTTGGAATCGAAATCCTTGATGCCAGTGAAAAAATGGAGCTTTCAGAACTTGTTAATATATCCATCGAAAATCTTCCACTTGAAAGAGTAGCCACGACTCAGTAAACAAAATAACTACCGTATCTGACTGGCCTGATAGAAACGTTCTTAACTTATTTTAAGAGTTTCGACCGATCTAAAGCAATTTAAAGCTCCAATCATTTGCCTTCGTCCATTTTTGAAGTTATCATAATTTTGTGGATACGATTACTCATACACTGACGGGCGCCGTCATTGCAAAGGCCATCGATGATAAAAAACTTGGGCATTGGGGGACGATCGCGGGGCTCTCCATGGGATTCTTCCCGGATTTCGATTTCGTTCTTGGCCTCTTCAACCATCAATTTTATCTCCAGTACCACCGGGATTTTACACACTCCTTGCTGCTGATCCCCCTTTACGCCTTTTTTTTCAGCTGGCTATTTGTTAAAATTTCGAAACGGCCCTACCTCTGGAATTTTTATAGGGTCTGTCTCGCCGTTCTGGTGATTCATGTCTTGCTCGACCTTCTTACCTCCTATGGGACGATGATTTTTTCGCCTTTCTTTGAACATCGATTTGCATGGGATCTTATCTTCATCATCGATTTAATCTTCTCAGGAATCATCTTTATCCCATGGGT
>JBFMAE010000013.1:0-3236 GCA_040756085.1 Thermodesulfobacteriota bacterium
ATTAAGCCACACAAAGCCTCTCAAATGCATTCCTGAGGCAACTCCGGATTACAACTCCAAATTGCAAATCGGTCCGTATCCCAAAAAATTTTTTATTTTTTTTCAATCCTTATATCGGAGTTCCAGGTGGGAATGACAAGCCTCTGTTTTCGTGATAAATTTATTTTTGCTTTCAGTTTAGTTTGGAGTTTTTAGTCTTAAAATTTTAGACGTCGAACTCCGAACTCAACACTCTGAACTCTTCAATCGAGGAAGGGTCAGACGTCAACTTGTTTTAGCCACCATGCACCATATGATATCCAATTAACCCAGATGTGGGTGGTTTGATCTCTTTGGCATCGGTCAGGTAAACCCCGTTAGAAGGGCTCTGACCTTCCAACGGGATGGCTCACACGGGGCTTTAAAACGGGGTAAAAGAGTACCATTTTCAATCAACCGGTGGCAAAATAGATATGGGATAAGGCGATTCGAAAAGGAAGGAGGATGTTTATGATTCAGAGAAAGGTTATAGGGTGGGGATTGGTTCTGGTCCTTGTTTTGGTCCCGCAACTTCTCTTTGCACAGGAGATAGGGTTCATCAAACCGATGATCTACGGTGAAATCGATAAACTTCAACTCCTCTCTCCAGAAATCTGGTTAATGGAAGGGAAATCTCTCTCTTCAGTTGAACGCGAGCTTCTACAGGTTTCCTATCTGCGAGGCCTCTACGATGCATTCCAACTCTCCAATGTTGGCTGGGCATCGATCTATTCTATTCTCATCGATTTGGCAGGGACGGATTTAGTTCAGGTACGGGAAGAGATGAATCGATTTTATAGGGATCACTCAGAAATGAAAGATATCCCACCTTCCATCGTTCTCTTGGAGATCCTTCCAAAAATTAGGAAAGGGCTTTCTCCTGTGGAGGCGGGGCGAGAAATTTTTCAAATGAGTCCGCCCCGTTAAATTGACCTCCTCCTGAGAATAAACTTTGAATCCTTCTATGGAGGAGTTTTACAGGTTGGTGGAGCTGATGGGGATCGAACCCACGACCTGTCGATGCGACCGCTCTCCCTCTTAGGCTGTAGTCCGGAAGAGCTATAAAATCCCTTTTGCTTTCAGCTCTAACCTTCCTTTAACCGATTTGAAATACCTTTCCCTTGAAGCAGCCTCAGATCGTGTCGTATATTCTTCCTTATAGACAAGCATCCAAGGTCTTTTACCTTTTGTTGATGAGCTTTTACTATTGTTATGTTCGACAACTCTTTTCTCAAGATTGGAAGTATGACCTACATAAGAAGAACCAGTTGATTCACTCTTCAGGACATAAATAAAGTAAGGCATGAGAAATGAGAATGGCTAAATGGTGGAGCTGATGGGGATCGAACCCACGACCTCATGAATGCCATTCATGTGCTCTCCCAGCTGAGCTACAGCCCCACTCGGTTTTGAAAACAGTTTAAAAAAATGTATGGAACAAAATTTTAACTATCTTAAGAAGCCTCCAAAGGAATCAAGTATTCTTAATAAGCCCTTTTAGCGAATCCTGACCCGCGACCTGTCGATTCGACCGCTCTCCCAGTTGAGCTACAGCCCCACGAATTAATTAATAAAAATAACACAACACAAAATATATTGTCAAATCCAATTGAGACTTTCTCCCTCTCCCTTGATGCCTGCCCGAAAGGTACGGTAGGCAGGGGAGAGGGCTTGCCCTGTGGAGTAATGATACACACTCCACAGGGTGAAGGTGAGGTTGAAAAAGGATTTGTTTAAGAATTGACATATGAAATAGTTTTTTTTATATTGATTTCTGTGCCGGAGTGGTGAAACTGGTAGACGCACGGGACTCAAAATCCCGCGGGGCTTCCACCCCGTGTCGGTTCGATTCCGACCTCCGGCACCAATTTTTAATCTAACGCAATTACTTTCCAGGCTTTTTATATCCAGCCTCAATGATTCCTTGCTTTAGCTTTTCTAATTGAAGGAGTATTTCATCAAACCTTGTATCAGACATACCGTTTTCCCTAATCATATCTGTAAGCAATTTATATTGACTCATCTCTTCAGTTTCAGCATCTAAGATTCCTTTGAAAATAAGGATTGTTTTTGGATCGGATATTTTTGCCATGTCTCGGCCTAACAACCGAGTACCGGCTAATTTTGTGTCAAAACCCTCTTCCTGAAGCAAGGGTAAGTCTTCCTCATACAGTCGCTCGGAATTCCCGGCTTCCTCGTACTTATTCATAATGAACAGTAAATCCTCAGCATCCCTTTTCCGGTTCGGGTATTTTTCTTTCCAAGAAATAAGCTTCATGATTGCCAATCCAGGCAGAGAGGCCAATTTGATATCGAGTTCAGGGTCAGAACTTAATAGGAAGGTTATTGAATATTCATATGCCTCCTCAAATCCAACCATACTCATAATGATCTCATGTTCAGGAGGCCAACTGATTTTCTTATCCTTGTCAGTGATAGGACCAAAAGGGAGAATATCGATAAGAATAGTTCCGCAACGTAATCTGTGCTTGTCTGGAGTAAGACAGAACTGGCCCGTTGCAGACAGTGAGTCTTTCAATTTCTCGAATTGTTCGCAGTTGGCAACTTCCACTCCTAAATCAATGTCCCCAGTTTTGCTTCGAGGTTCAATACCGTAACCGTGTTTGAGAATGAGATCTCTTGAGAAAGCGCCAACGACAAAGAAGGGAATGCCAAAAGAGTCTGCTATCCTCTTCAAGAGATAAAGGGCGTCCACTATGGGTTTTTCAATCTTCCCTGATAAGTTGAACGATATGCTGGTCATAAATCATTTTGGCGGTCTCAATGTTTCTCTCGTTGCCTGTTGCTAAGAGGTCCGCGTAAATAAGGATAGGATGGACGAGATCTCTATACTTCCTGATTTCGGCTGGCTCCCAGAATCTCTTAAGTATTTCGACCTCTCCGGTTTGGTCTCTTTTGAGTCTGTTTTTAATTAACAATTGATCAAGCTCCTGAGGTGCTGTATAGATCGTTATGATTTGCGGTTGAAGATATTGGGTAAGCTTAGCAGCGGCAACCTCTCCTCCCCATTGCCCCTTAAAAGGATCAAGGGTTTTCCGTTGCCACCAACCGTACTCCCCTCTAAATCGCCCTAGTGTAAGTTTTGGCCTTAATTGTTCCGGATAGGCAGTTACCCATCTCTGCAATAAGTTTTCTTTTTGGATTAATTTCTGACCTCGTTTCCCCATGTCCAACAGAAACCGTAACTCTTTCAATTC
>JBFMAE010000014.1:0-7057 GCA_040756085.1 Thermodesulfobacteriota bacterium
CAACTCCTTTCCCGGTTTCAGGATCGGTTTGGAGAGAACCTTGCCCTCCTTCACAGTGGGCTCGGAAGGGGAGAACGATACGACCAGTGGAGAAGTGTCTGGAAGGGAGAGGTGAAGATTGCCATGGGGGCCCGGTCTGCAATCTTCGCACCTTTTAAGAATGTTGGGATCATCATTGTCGATGAAGAGCATGACCCTTCCTACAAGCAGGAGGAGAAATTGAAGTATCATGCCAGGGATCTCGCTGTCGTCCGGGCGAAACAGGTGGAGGCCACGCTTCTTTTGGGATCGGCAACACCCTCTCTGGAATCCTTCTATAATGCTGAAAGAGGGAAGTTCCGCCTTCTCACTCTCCCGGAGAGGATTGAAGGAAAGCCCCTTCCGAAGGTGGAGGTGGTGGACATGAAGAAGGAGGAAGGCCTTCTCTCAGAAAAGGTGAGGGCAGCCCTTCAGAAAAATATCAAAGAAAAGAAACAGAGCCTGCTCTTTCTCAATCGAAGAGGGTTTGCAAATTTTATCCTCTGTCCGGAATGCGGCCTTACCTTCAAATGCCCCAACTGCAGTGTAACCCTCACCTATCACCTCTGGGATCGGTCTCTGCAATGTCATTATTGTGATTATCGAATTCAGGCCCCAGGAGACTGTCCGCAATGCGGGGGTCATCGACTCCAGGGAATGGGGATCGGAACTGAGCGCCTGGAGAAGGAGATTAGAATATTATTTCCGGAGACACAGGTTGGAAGGATGGACCGTGATACAACCTCACGGCGGCGTTCCCATCTCCAGATTCTGAAAAGACTGGAATCCGGGAAGATCGACATCCTGGTGGGAACACAGATGATCGTCAAAGGCCATGACTTTCCAAATGTAACCTTTGTGGGAGTAGCTTCTGCTGACACCTCACTCCACTTTCCTGACTTTCGATCGAGCGAGAGGACCTTTCAACTTCTCACCCAAGTCGCTGGAAGGGCGGGAAGGGGAGAAGTATTTGGAGAAGTGGTGATCCAGACCTTTAACCCCGACCACTACAGTATCCTCAAGGCAAAGGATCATGACTTCATCGGGTTCTTTCAAGAGGAGATCCAATTCAGAAAGGCACTGGAATATCCTCCTTTCTCCCGACTGATCAATTTCAGGCTGGTTGGAAACAGTGAGAAAAGGACGAAGGCGATGGCCGAAGAGATGGGGGAGATCGGACAATCTCTGTTGAAAAAAGGCTATCGAAAAGGGATCGAGATCTTGGGCCCGAGCACAGCTCCTTTTGCCAAGATGAGAGGCAAATTCCGATGGCAGATGCTGGCAAAAGGAAGGAGCCCTCAATGGCTGCACCAATTTGCTCAGGATTTGGTGGTACGATTGGAAGCTCAAATCACAGGAAAGGGTGTGAATCTGGATATTGATGTCGATCCTGTCTTTATCCTATAATGGATCGAACTTCAGGGCTTCGCCCCAATTGGAATATTGGAATTATGGGTTTCTTCTTGCGACCCATTATTCCATCGTTCCAACATTCCATCATTCCAATTAATTTAGGAGATCACTATGATCGATCGGCTGCGCGGTTATTATCATCGAGAAAAGGAGACAATGTCGAAGCGAAAACGGGAAACCTATTTGAGGGAGAGGCTTACTGGAATCATTCGTTACGGATACCGCCATTCAAAGGCGGTCCGGTCGAGATTGGATGGAGCAGGGCTAAGGCCCCAGGAAATAAAGAGTCTTAAAGACCTTGAGAAACTACCCATCACCAAAAAAGCAGATTTAGTCACCTCTCAAAAAGAGGCCCCTCCCTTTGGAGGGTTTGAGGTCGCCTCTAAAAAGGGGATGAGAAGAATCTACATCTCGCCCGGACCCGTCTTTGAACCCGGTGAATGGGATTATGACGACATCCGATGGGCTCAGGCACTTTATGCCTGCGGCATTAGAAAAGGGGATGTCGTTCTCAATACCTTCAATTACCATCTCACGCCTTTGGCCCTCATGCTCGATGAATCGTTACAGATGTTGGGAGCAACCGTCATCCCTGTGGGTCCAGGAAATATCTCCATGCTGATCAACCTGATGCGACAACTCAAATTGACAGGATACCTGGGAACACCCAGTTTCCTCATGGCGATCATCGAAGCAGCTGAGGGCATGGGCCTCGAGCTAAAAAAGGAGCTTTATCTTAAAGCTGCCTTCGTGGGTGCAGAGATGTTTCCAGAATCGCTCCGCCAGAAGTTGGAGAACAAACTCGATCTTTTGGTTCGACAGACCTATGGTACGGTCGATGTGGGTTGCCTCGGGTATGAATGTCCAGAGAAGGAAGGGATGCACATTCCTGAAGATGTGATTGTGGAGATCGTTGATACAGAGACGGGAAGGCAATTAGAAGTGGGTACCACAGGAGAGATCGTGGCCACCAATTTCAACAAGACCTTCCCCATGGTTCGCTTTGCTACGGGAGACCTTTCCTATCTGATCGAAGAGCCCTGTCCCTGTGGTCGTACTTCTATGCGTCTCGGAAAGATCCTGGGCCGTACGGATCAGGTGACCAAAGTCTGGGGAATCTTTATCCATCCCTGGCAGGTGGATGAGATGATGGCAAAATTCCCTATGGTCGCCAATTATCAGATCGTAGTTTCGAGAAAAGAGTATCGCGATGAGATGACCCTTTACGTTGAGTTAAGAGAGGAGATTGCAGATAAGATCGATCTGAAGAGGAGATTGGAGAAGGAGGTCCAGGAAATCCTCAAGGTGAAAGGAGAAGTCGCCTTTACAGTGAGAGGCGGCATTCCGGATCGAGCCAAAAAGATCGACGACCGTAGGGTCTGGGAGTAAACCCCGCCCCCAGTGCTAAAGCATGGGGCTTTCTGGGGAAAGAAATTTTTAATGCACTCCTTCATCCCTGCTCTAAAGAGCGGGGTTTTATTGGGTGCGGGGTAAAAGGAATGGGGCATGAAGGAAAGATTAAAGTGGGGGGTATCATGGCAAATAGCGGTCTGGCCACCGTAAGTATCCTTTCATTGCCAGATCGACCCGATGTGCCAGGGATGATTCTCCATGCGATGGGGAGGAGGAATATCAATATCGAATTTGATGTCCACAATGTGGATATTGAGGGAAATGGAAATATGACCTTCTGTATCGACCAGAGGAATTTGGAAGCGGCCATAGAAGTGTTAGAAGGGGTCAAACTCCTGATCGAAGCAAGGGGGATCTCTTATCATCCCAATGTGGCCGTGATCAGCGTTTTCGGCCCTCACTTCAGAGAAAGGCCGATGATCTCCGGGTTAATGTTCAATGCCCTGGGAACATCCGGGATAGAGGTCTTAGCGATCAGCACTTCCATCTCCAGTTGTTCCTGCGTGATTCAAACCGAGCAGATCGAGGATGCAATGAGGGCCCTGCACGAAACCTTCGAGGCTCCCCATCAAATTACGAAATTTGCACCTTAATGAGCTGAAAGGATTCAAGGGGTCCAGGGTTCGAGGGGTCTAATAAAAATCTAAAAAACACTTGAACCCACGAACCCCTGCCGGCAGGCCCTGAACCGCGCTGGTACAGGGCAGGCAGGCTCGAATCCTTGAACCCTTATTTTCTTAATGCAAATGGAGATCCATCACTGTGAGGTCTGCGGCGCAATCCTGGATCCACACTTCTTTGAGTCCTGCCAGTAGTGCAGAAAATATCTCTGTTTCGATCTCACCGGGAAAGAACAGGCCTGTGCAAAATCCCATCCCAATCATATTGGGTACTATTATTGTTTAGCTTGCTTGAAAGATCTGTTTCTTTGCATAGGTTGTGGCCAGCACAGGGCGAGAAGAGGACGCTTCGGCCTCAAAGATCATCTCTGCGAAGAATGTTTGCGCTTTGAGTGATAGTTCAGAGTAATTAGTTCGCCTGCCAGTAGGCAGGGCAGGTAGATATGACAACCATATATAATGATGGTTTGATAAATCAAACCCCTACATTTTGTGGTGAACTATCTATTTTTTCATTCACTGATAAGGACGGGGTGGGAGGTAGAACTTGACAAATTGAAAATTATTATGTTACAATGTGAAATAATTTCACAAGGACAAGGAGGCTATTATGGACTTAAATGATCCGGCGATAAGGACGGGGCATTCTCCCCGTTCAGTCAATTACATAAAGAATGGCTGTCTCCTCCACCGTATTTTCCTTAAGGTTGCCTTCTTTATCGTCATATTCACCCTGTCCTTTCACCTACCCTATTTCTCTCCTGAACTCTATAACAAGCAGAAGACTATCCAAGAGATCCTTGAAGTTCTGGAGAGACATCCGACGGAGTTGGCCAATGTGACGAAGGAAGAACTTGCTAAGGTGATTTATGAAGAGGCCGTTCGTTATAATCATGATCCAAAATTCATCCTAGCTCTCATCGCCATTGAAAGTTCCTTCCGGAACTCGTCTGTCTCGGAAAAGGGTGCTAAGGGACTCATGCAGATCATGCCTTATGTGGCAGAATCCCTTGCCCAAGAGTTGGGTATTGAATGGAGCGGAGATCGTACCCTTTTTAACCCCTTTCTCAATATAAAATTAGGGAGTTATTATCTTTCCCTGCTGATCAGGGATTTTGAAGATCACGGACTGGCCCTGGTCGCCTATAACTATGGTCCTACATATGTGAAAGGCCTTATCGGGAGAAAAATACGGATTCCCCATAACTATTACCGTAGAGTCATCAATTTTTATCAGACGATTTAGGTGGCCATAGGGGAATCCCTTCTATCACTAGTGAGGGAAAGGATTCCCCCCGTCCTTCTTATCACCGCCTCTCCACCATAGAATTCCATAGACATTTGTGGTAATTTATAAGGTAAGGAGAAAGAACCCTTTAGAGAAAGGATGGAAAGATGGCTTTCCTTCCCTCCTACATTGGCCTTTTTGAAAAAGGGGAACTCCAGGACAGGATTCAACTCCTGGAAGGATTTCTCAAAGAGTGTCGGCTCTGCCCGAGGCAGTGTCAGGTCAATCGTCTGAATGGAGAGGTGGGTTACTGCCAAGCCCCCTCAGCACTTATGGTCTCGAGTGCCTTTCCCCATTTCGGCGAGGAGTCCCCTTTGGTTGGACATCATGGTTCAGGTACGATCTTCCTCACCCACTGCAACCTTCGATGCATCTTCTGCCAGAATTATGACATCAGCCATCTGGGAAGGGGGGAGCACATTACCTCCTCAGATATGGCACGGGTCATGGTGAGACTCCAGGAAATGGGATGCCACAACATCAACTTCGTCACCCCCACCCACTATGTCCCTCAGATCATGGCTTCTCTTCCAGAGGCAATTGAGATGGGTCTTCGTCTTCCCATTGTCTATAACTGTTCGGGATATGAGTCGATCGAGGTGATTCGACTCTTAGATGGGATCGTCGATATCTATATGCCCGATGCAAAATATATGGATGAAAAGCATTCGAAACGGTTCTCCAATGCCCCGGATTATCCAGAGGTTCTCAAAAAAGTTCTTAAAGAGATGCACCGGCAGGTAGGGGACCTGGCGATCAACTCCACAGGGATTGCTGAAAGAGGACTCTTGATCAGACACCTGGTGATGCCGGGAGGGGTGGCCTCTTCTGAACCGGTTCTCAAGTTCATCGCCGAGGAGATCTCTGTTCATTCCTATGTCAACATCATGGTTCAATACCGACCTGAATACAGAGCCTATGAATATTCTGAGATCAGCCGTCGGGTCACCCAAAAGGAGTATTTGGAAGCCATCCAGATAGCCAAGCGCTTCCATCTTCATCGAGGGTTTTAAATCGTAAGGGCAAACCGATGTGTTCGCCCTTACGAACGGGACACTTACAATGGAGTCACAGAAGATTCTACAAGAGATCCAATCCCTTAAAAAGAAGGTCCAGTACCTCTCCAGAGAGATTGAGTCGCTCAAAGCCATTTCCATAGAGGATCCTTCCTCTGTGGAGAGGATGCTCAGGATGAGGGGGATAAAGGTTTTCAGAAAGAATCCTACAGAAAAACTCTTCTTCCCTCCGAACCTCTCCCCTTTTTACAGGACTCGTTTTTACGAGATGATGAAAAAATATTCCTTCCGACTCGTGCTGAGGGATATGATCAAACATCAGGATCGGTTTCGTATCCAGGACCTTACCCACTACTGTTCTTCAAAGGTGGCCCAGGGATATTGCGATCTTCTCGGTGAGATGGGAGCGATTATTAAAAATGGAAGGGGAAGATATCGAACCCAGGTCTCCCCTCTTTACAGTTTCGGACCGACCTTAGAGTGGTTTATCGCTGAGATGTTTAAAAGGGAGTTTGCCTCTCCCTCAATCTATGGGGTCAGCATGAAGAAGACCCCATCGGGCGGCGACTATGATGTCATTGCCTCCTGGAACCAGAGGCTCGTCTATGTGGAGGTGAAATCCTCCCCTCCGAAGGGAATTGAATTGAACGAGGTTTCCACCTTCTTTTCCCGAATCGAAGACCTTTTACCAGAGGTAGCCATCCTCTTTAATGATACCCAATTAAGGATGAAGGATAAACTGGTGGTGATGTTTGAGGAGGAACTGGAGAGAAGGTATGGAGGGGAGTCGAAGACGTTCTACCCGGTGGAAAGATTGATCGAAGAACTTTTTCATGTCCAGAGTCGCATTTTCATCATCAATAGTAAGAAGGATGTGGTGGAGAATTTTCAAATCTGTCTCAAACATTATCTTCGATACGGGGAGAAAGGACAATGAAGAATAAAGAACTGGCCGATCTCTTCGAAAAGATGGCCGACATCCTGGAATTTAAGGATGAGAATCCTTTTAAGATCAGTGCCTACCGAAAGGCCTCTCGGATTATCGGGGATCTGACACAGGATATTAAAGAGATCACTGAGAGTGGGAAACTGAAGGACATCCCGGGGATTGGCGAAGGGATGGCCCAGAAGATTGTGGAATATCTCAAGACAGGAAAGATCGCCAAATTTGAGGAGGTCAGAGAAGGGGTATCGGATGAATTGATTGCTATTATGGAGATCCCGGGGATGGGTCCCAAGACCCTATCGATGATCCATAAAGAGAAAGGGATCAGTAACCTCTCCCAACT
>JBFMAE010000014.1:7157-13180 GCA_040756085.1 Thermodesulfobacteriota bacterium
CCAAATTTGAGGAGGTCAGAGAAGGGGTATCGGATGAATTGATTGCTATTATGGAGATCCCGGGGATGGGTCCCAAGACCCTATCGATGATCCATAAAGAGAAAGGGATCAGTAACCTCTCCCAACTCGAAAAGGCAGTGGAAGAGGGTTCCCTCATTGGCCTTCCTGGAATCGGTGAGAAGAAGGTCGAAAATATCAAACGGGGGATTCAACTGCTTAAACAGAGCAAAGGCAGGATGAATTTAGGCGTGGCCTTTCCTGTGGCCAAGCGGATCGTTGAAGCCCTGAGGCAGAAGACAGAGTCGAAAAAGATCGAATGGGCAGGCTCCCTTCGAAGGATGAGAGAGAATATCGGAGACATCGATATCCTGGCCACCGGCCCGGATAAGGAGAAGATGGTTCAGGCATTCACCCATCTTCCTGAAGTCAAAGAGGTCCTGGCCTCTGGAGAGACCAAGGCCTCTGTCATTGTGGAGGAGGGGACGCAGATCGACCTCCGTGTGGTGGAAGAAGATTCCTATGGGGCGGCTCTCCAGTATTTCACTGGATCAAAAGCTCACAACATTCATCTGAGAGGGATCGCTAAGACCAAAGGAATCAAGATTAATGAATACGGGGTATTCAAAGGAGCGAAGAAGATCGGGGGGAAAGAGGAGAGGGATGTTTATCGTGCCCTGGGGATGCAATGGATCGAACCCGAACTTCGGGAAGATCGTGGAGAGATTGAGGCCGCCCAGAAGAAAAGCCTTCCGAAACTGATTCAGGAACCCGAGGTGAAGGGAGACCTCCATGTCCATTCCAAATGGAGCGATGGCACTTCTTCGATCGAAGAGATTGCCAGGGCAGCTCAGAAAAGAGGTTATCAGTATGTGGCGATCTGCGATCACTCAAAGTCCCTGAAAATAGCCCATGGGCTCGATGAGTCGAGACTGATGAAGCAGATCGAAGAGATTGATCGTATCAATGAGACGTTGAAAGGTTTCCAAATCCTGAAAGGAGCAGAGGTTGATATCCTCACTGATGGAAAACTCGACCTCTCTGAAAAGGTACTGGAGAAGCTCGACATCGTTGTAGCAGCGATCCACAGTGGATTTAAACAGGATAAGGGGAAGATGACAAAGAGGATCATTCGAGCCATAGAAAATCCTCTTGTCCATATCATTGCTCACCCTTCTGGCAGGCTATTGGGAGCAAGGGATCCTTACGAAGTTGAGATCGAAGAGTTGATGGAGGCCGCAAAGAAATATGAAAAGGCATTGGAGATCAATGCCTACTTTGAACGACTCGATTTAGATGACATCCACTGCCGGAAGGCAAAGGAGACGGGAATCCAGGTTGGGATCGGAACCGACGCCCACCATCTGGACCAGATGTGGATGATCAGCTTAGGAGTGGCTGTGGCAAGACGGGGTTGGCTCGAAACCAAGGATGTTCTTAATACCCTTTCCCTAAAAGAAATTTTAAAATGGTGCCAACAGAGAAGGTAAACCGCATGGAGCAAAGAGTACAGCACGGTGCATGGGGCGAAAAGATTTTACGCTTTGATCTTTGCCCGATGCGCTTTGCGATTCAGAGCCAGTGGAAGACCTGTTTGATTTCGTCAACAAATTGGGGAAACGGAGCCGGGGTGAAGGTGAGGAAAAAGGCGAGAAAGGTGAGGCCTCCGATGACCTTCCTCTTTCCATCGAGAGAGGTTTGATCGTCCAGAGGGGTGGGATGCCGGAGACCAAAGAGGATAATGAGGATGAGGAGAAGAATCCATCCAGGATTGTAAAAGATGGTGATGAAGGTCATGACTGAGATGGTGAGGAGGTAGATGGCTCGACTCTTCCTTCCAAAGAGGGCATAGGCAATGTGACCACCATCTAACTGTCCTACGGGAAGGAGGTTGAGGGCGGTGACAAAGAGGCCTACCCATCCTGCATAACCAATGGGGTGGAGGAGAATATCATAATTTTCTGGAACTTCACCCAAGACCAAACGCTGGAGGAAGGAGAAGAGGAGAGGGTCTGCCAAGCGGATCGTCCCTTCTCTCAGCTGGGTAGTAGGAATCACCTCAGAAAGTCTTAGGCCGATCACAATGGCAGGGATGCTGAGGAGGAGGCTAGTCAGAGGTCCTGTCACACCTGTGTCGAAAAGGGATTTTCGAGAGGAGATGGTGCTCTCCATTCGAATGATGGCACCCAGTGTCCCGAAAGGTGAAAAAGGGAAGGGCAAAAAAAAAGGCAACGTTGCCCTTATTCCATACCTTCGGGACATGAAGTAGTGGCCTAATTCATGCCCCAGAAGGATAAGCATAATCGCAATGGAATAACCCGGACCCCCCGTCAACCAAGTGGAGGCCACCGTCAAGATGAAAAGAACGATATGGATCAGGTTTCGCCGCATGGAAACCCCTATTTCTTTTTCTTATGACGATCTCGATCCAATTGCTTTTTGTGTTTATGTTTCCTCATCTTCTTCCGTCGTTTCTTAACTACACTTCCCATAATTCCTCCCTTTCCAATTTCTACAACGTCATTGCGATCCCATAGGGCGTGCCTGCACGCCGAAGTGCCGGCTTTCGCAAAACGCTTCATGCTTATAGGTGTTACGGCACGCAGGCGTGGCAATCTCGTTTTCTGTGAGATTGATGTATTCTACTAAGAATTTTTAATCGTGTTGCCATCAATCAACGATCACATTGGTCTGGGTCCTCAGGACACCCGAGAGCCCCTGAATTTTGGTGACGATGAAGTCGCCCAAGATATTGATGTCCGGAGCCTCCACCAGAACGATCACATCGTAAGGTCCCGTTGTCGCATTAGCTCGCTTCACTCCCTCTATCTTGCCCACCTCCTTCGCCACATCCCTGGCTGCCCCTGCTGTGCATTCGATAAAGACATAAGCTGAAATTGGCATATGACCACCTCCTTCAAAAGTCAGAATATCTCAAACCTCTCCCGATTTCAAGTTTAAAGTATCCGTCTGTTTTTATTTGAGGATCATCACCCCTCTATTTCACCTTGCTCAATTCTTTCTCTTCGATGTGGAAACTGTGCTGGTCTGTCGGGAACGCTCCTTTTAACACCTCCTCTCTGTATGTCTCAAAGGCATTGAGCATCAATTCGCTCAGATTGACATAACGCTTGGCAAACTTGGGCGTGAAGCGGTCGAAGAGACCCAGCATGTCGTGGACGACCAATACCTGGCCATCGCAGTGAATTCCAGCTCCGATGCCGACCGTCGGAATTTTCAGACGTTCTGTAATTCTCTTCGCTATCGATGCAGGAATCGCTTCGAGCAGAACGGAGAAGGTCCCTGCGTCTTCGAGCAGCAGGGCATCGTCGATGATCTTCTGGGCAGCCTGGGCATCTCTGCCCTGGACCTTGAATCCTCCGAGCATCGAAATGGTCTGGGGGGTCAACCCGATGTGGCCCATGACCGGGATACCCGCCCTGACGATGGCCCTCACGATATCCTTTACGCTCGCGCCCCCTTCCAGCTTCACGGCATCGGCTTTTCCCTCTTTCATGAATCGGCCGGCATTGAGAATGGCGTCCCGCTCAGAAGTGTTATAAGACATAAAAGGCATATCCCCGATGATGAGAGCATATTTGGCCCCACGGGTCACCGCCTTTGTATGGTGAATCATTTCATCCATGGTGACAGGGAGGGTGTTTTCATATCCCAATACCGTCATGCTCAGGGAATCTCCTACCAGAATGATGTCGATTCCAGCCCGGTCTTCGAGCAGGGCCATAGGATAGTCGTAGGCGGTCAGCATGGTGATCTTCTTCCCTTCGTTCTTCATTGCCTGAATATCAACTGGAGTGATTTTTTTACGATCCATATCATCCTCCATCATGAAAATCCGAAATTCGAAGCACGAAACAATTCCTAAATTCAAATTTTCAAATGAACAAAACGTAAAGAGTTTTGAATTTTTGGTTTTGATCATTCGAATTTGTTTCGAGTTTCGATATTCGGATTTAGAATTTTTTTTCTATCACTTTGATTAAATCAGTGATCATCTGATTGTAAGGAACGGAGATCCCCAAATGTTCAGCCTCTCTCACCACTGCCCCATTGATTGCATCGATCTCCGTCCTCCTTCTATAGTCGAAATCCTGACCCATCGAAGATCGGTTCTCCCTGGTGGCCTCTGCTACCGCCCTCACTTTTTCAATCGGATTTCCCTCAATCCGGATCCCTTTTTTCCTGGCGACCTCCATGGCTTCCGAGACCAGCATCTCCATCAGTCTCATGGTTTCCAGATGATCGAGGAGTTGGCCGTTTTTAAATCCGGTTAATGCTGTCAAAGCGTTCATCCCAATATTCACAAAAAGTTTGGTCCATATGAGATCGTGGATATTAGAAGAGATCTCGGTTTCGATCCTGGCCTCACAAAACATCTGAGCAATCCGGGTGGCCCGATCGGTTAACCCATGGTCCAGCTCACCGATAGAGGTTTTCCCCCATCCGGCATGCCGAATTTGACCTGGACCCAATATGGTCGCCCCATGGTTGGTGACACCCAACATCACCTTTTTCCGATCGACCCGTTTACAGATCGCCTCCTCATTTCCAAGACCATTCTGGAGAGTGAGAAAGATCGTATCCTCTTTTTCAAGGACCAATGCATCCGAGACGGCCTTTTCCGTATGGTAGGTCTTTACAAAAAAAAGGACGAGATCTGCTTTCCCGATGGAAGCCACATCAGTGGTAGCGTTCACCTCTATAATTTGAAGCTTTTCTCCCTCTTCAACGGAGAGGCCGACAGAGTTAATCGCATCGATCTGTTCCTTATGGATATCGACTAGCCAGACTTCCTCTCCCGAAAGGGTGAGGAGTCCTCCGAAGAGGCTTCCCATGGCCCCGGCACCCATGATCACTGTCTTCATCATCTCACCTCATTTAGTAGTAGGTGAAAATTAACAGAGGTCCGTTGAAAAATCAAGGATTTAAAAGCTTCGGATAAGAAGCAGGAGTGTAAAGCCGATCATCACGATGGAGGTTGTCCAGGCAATGATGTTGAAGACAGGCCCATTCGTGTAATCCATCATCAACTTCTTATCGTTGATGAGCAGAAGCATAAAGATGAGGACGAAAGGGAGAACCATTCCATTGATCACCTGTGAGAAGTACATGATCGGAATGAGAGGGAGCTCTGGATAGAGGATGACCCCCGCTCCCAGAAAGATCATCAAGGAGTAAAATCCATAGAACTGAGGAGCTTCCACAAACTTTTTGTCAACCCCTGTCTCCCACCCTAACCCTTCGCAGATAAGATAGGTCGTGGAAAGGGGAAGGATGGAGGCTGCAAAAAGGGAAGCATTGACCAGGCCGAAGGCGAAGAGATAGGTGCAGTATTTCCCGGCTAAGGGAGCGAGGGAAAGGGCTGCATCCTTAGCCGTCTCGATCCGGACACCGTGTTTGAAAAGGGTTTCTGCACAGACAAGGATGATGAAGAAGGCGACGATATGGACGACGACCGACCCCATGACGACATCGAACCGAGCGAACTTATAGTCTTCTATCTTGACGCCCTTCTCCACGATCGAGGCCTGTAGGTAAAACTGCATCCAGGGGGCGATAGTCGTCCCCACCAGGCCGATCACCATCGTCATCTCAGACGGGTGAAGGCTCAATTGAGGATTTAAAAATTGTTCCGCGACGTGCCCCCAATCCGGTTTCACGATGACGCCTGTGACAATGTAGGAGATGTAAAAGACGCACGCGACCAGAAAGGCCTTCTCCACAGACTTATAAGTTCCCTTAACGACCATCCACCAGACCAGAAAGGCGCTGATGGGAACGGAAATGAATTTATTGACCCCAAAGATTTTCATTCCTGCAGCGACCCCTGCAAAGTTGGAGAGGACATTGCCCATATTGGTCAGGAAGAGACCGATCATCAGGTAGAAGGTAATTTTGGCGCCGAATTTTTCACGGATCAGATCCGAGAGCCCCTTTCCGGTCACCACACCCATCCGCGAACACATCTCCTGAATCACGATGAGGGCGATCATGATGGGGATGAG
>JBFMAE010000014.1:13190-20916 GCA_040756085.1 Thermodesulfobacteriota bacterium
GAGTTTGAGCCCGAATTGTGCCCCTGCGAGAGAGTAGGTGGTGATGCCACCGGCATCATTATCGACATTGGAGGTAATGATGCCAGGCCCCATCAGAATGAAGAAGAGACCCACCGTCCTCCACAGGGAGCGCCTTGAACTTGAAATCCATTTCTTGTAATCTGCCATGCTGAATCCGTCACGAGGTTAAAGATAAATACCCAATAACCAAACCCCTGCCTGCGGTAGGCAGGCTAAGCTCCAAACCTGTTCCTGACAGGTTCAGGAATAAGCTCCACTATTCAATCACAAAATACTCAAACAATTTTTCTCATTAGAATTTGGATATTGATGATTATTTGGTTATTGGTGCTTGGTTATTGGGATTCAAGATTATCCTGCATCCGGTGCCAATACATCCAGGACGCTCCGGAAACCGATCACCCCTCTCAGATGGCTCTCTTCATCCACGACGGGGAGGGCTCTGAATCCATACTTTGCAAACGTCTCCACCACTTCATTCTGGTCTTCATCCAGTTTGACGCTTACCACCCTTGGGCTCTGGATTTCGGAAATGGGTTGATGGGATTGAGCCGTGAGGAGGTCCCGGATGCTCACCACGCCCTGAAGGACTTCTTCTTCATCCACCACATAGATGTAGTCGATGATGTCCAGATTGGGAGCCTCCACCTTTAATCGAGAGATGGCTGTATCTACCGTCACTCCGGGTGTCAAGCTCAAGTAGGCAGTGGTCATCAATCCCCCTGCGGTTTCATCAGGGTGAACGAGCAGTTCCCGCAAGTCCTCAGCTTTCTCCCTCTCCATCCCTTCGAGAATTTCCTCAGCCCTCTCCTCAGGGAGATCGGCCAAGAGGTCCGCTGCATCGCTGGGCGACATCTCCTCAACAATATCAGAAGCCTTCTCCACCGGAATCTCCTCGATGAGATACTTCTGAATCTTCGGGTCGATCTCCTCCAGGGCCTCGGCTGCCGTCTCTGCATCCAACGCATGAAAGATAGCCGATCGCTCCCGGCTGCTCAGGTCCTCGATGATATCGGCTAAATCTGCAGGGTGAAGGTGAGAGAGTTTCTTCTGGGACACGCTGAGGTGGAGGAGATCCGAACCGGAGAGGAGTTGGACATACTTCCAAGAGATGAATTGGTTGGGAAGTATGTAAGAGAAGAGCCAGCGAAGAGCCTTATCGACGACCTTTTCCCATCCCACCCGCCTCATCAGTCCTCGAAACCCCACATCGACGTGAACCAGCCTGAGATGGGAATCCACCCGAAGGAAGTGGAGGTCGTTGACCCTCACCACCTTAGCCCCAAAGGTATCGACAATCTGTTTGTCCATCACCTCTTCCCGGAGAAGGACAATATCTTTCTCAGGAAGGGAGGTCTGAAGAGTGCGAAGGTCGGCTTCAGCAAAGGTCACCTGGGGCTCGATGTGAACGATTTTCTCCCACGGGAGGTAAAACTTCTTCCATCCTCTCGTTCGGACAACAAGGCCAATGATCATTGGATAGGGCTCTGCCCTCTCGGCAATCAAATCCGAGATCTTACCCACTTTCTGTCCCGATGGGTTGTGGACCTTTCGGTTTAAAAAATCGCTGAAGAAGTAAAAATCTTTGAGGCCTTGATCCATAAGCCGCTCCTTTGAAATCTAAACATTCCCATGGAATCAAGGGAAAACTTAAGAAGAATTACCCCTTTATAACGACTTCAGAGGAGACTGTCAAATCGAAAGTCTTCTCACTTCCCCTTCCGCCATCTCTTGCAGGGTCGTTTTGATCCTATCCCATAGAGGACCCTCAAGATCCTTTCGGGAATGAATCGGTAGGAGCAAACATTTGAGATTCGAAAATCCCTTTGCCTCCATAAAACGTTGAAACAATTGTTCTGCTTCTGAAGGATGGATCTTTCTCAAATGGGTTAGAACCCCACGGATCTCCCCTCTGCCATATCGCTCGATGACATCGTGTTCCCTCAATTGGATCTGGGATTGAAGGTCGTTGATGAATCTTTCCTCCCCTGTGAAAATGAAGAGGGTGAGACTCCGCGGTTGGTTTTGAATGACCTCCCGTTTCTCCTCAGCTCCTGAATCGGATGGAGTCTCATAATCCAATTCGTTTAGAATTCGCAGGTTTCTCAGGAGGGCGATCTGATTCTCTTTGGAGCGAAACCATCGGAGGGGTTCGATCAAATGTTCTTTCCTGTAAAGGTGTTCCCTCTCTTCTAACTTTTTCTTCGCCTCTATCTGCATCAAAGTATATTCGAATTTGGAATAACAATTTTTAGCGATGAATCCGAATTCCATGATATCTTTGTCGCGCAGAGAGTCGCGATGGTAATACATGCGATATTTTCCCTGAAGGAGTTGCTGGATCGCCTTAATCTCTTTCAACCGGTTCTGAATCTCTTTATAGACCTCACGAATATCGACAATAATCCCCTGAGGGATATTCCGCTCAGGAGTGACCAACCGGCACATTTCTTGAAAATCCTCTATCGTCTCCTTCAGGTAATGGTGGTTATTCTGAATGATTCTTTCCAAACTTTCGGCATACTTTTGAACTCGATCCTTCTCCATGGGTCATCCCCGAACCAATTCTATAACAATTTTTATCTTTCTCCAATATGAAAAGGGCGTGATCCCCGATTACGCCTTTCAATAGTGTGTTCGGGGAACGCACCCTCCATTTAATATCAATTTATTTATTGCGTTTGTATTAGTAGGAGGAACAGAGATGCCTGCGAATGGGATCGTCGGCAGGTGGCATGGCCAATCTTTCCAACTCTCTAAACTCTATCCAACGGAGGTCTTGGCAACCGACGGGTTTGGGAATACCTTTCTCGACCCGGCAATGATAGGCCAGGAGAAGGATGGGATAGTCAGGATATGAATAGAAGACAGCCTCAAATATTTTTCCCACTTCCACCTCGATACCCAATTCCTCTTTCAACTCTCTTCGCAAGGCCTTCCGCGGCTCTTCTCCTTCCTCCACCTTCCCTCCTGGAAATTCCCAGAGAAGCCCATGGGAGGAATTCTCCTTTCTCTGGGTGACGAGGACTTTCCTCTGTTCGATGATCACCCCTGCTGTGACGATGATGGTCTTCATCTCATCTTTCCACCCGATTGCGGCCCGCCCTTTTGGCCCGGTAGAGAGCGTTGTCCGCCTCACGGATCAGGTCCGTGAGGGTCGAAATGGGTGGAGAGAAAGTGGCTACTCCGATACTGACGGTAAAATCTCCATCGGGTTGGGTACTCTCGTTGGGGAACCGGGTCTCAGCCACAATTCTCCTCACCCTCTCCGCAATCTCCAGGGCACCTTCTTTTTCTGCATTGATCAGGATCGCCGAAAATTCCTCCCCTCCATACCGTGCGACGATGTCGGTCTGACGGACTCCCCGCCGGATTAGAATGGAGATGGCCTTCAAGACCTGATCTCCGGCCAGATGTCCATTCGTGTCGTTGTAATGTTTGAAATAGTCGATATCGATCATGAGAAGGGAGAGCGGGGTGGAGTAGCGCTTATGTCGCTCCACCTCCCTGGTCAGCTGCTCGATAAAAAAACGGTGGTTATAAATCCCGGTCAGGTCGTCCGTATAAGAGAGTCGCACAGCCTCCTCCCTCATCTTCTCGATCTCTTGCGACTTCTCCTTAAAGAGATCCCTTAAGGTCTGTAGTTCCCGGGCATATTGATCTCTTTCTCGAATCTTATGAATGAACTCCTTCTTCGTTCTCTCCCATTCCTCTTCAATACCAATCCTCTCTCTGAGGTCCCTCAGTGTAATGAAAGAGGCCTCTTCTCGGATGATCCCGAAGAACTCGGCAGGGATCCGTTCACCCGACTGGCTGACGATTTGGATCCTGAGACGGGCCTCTTTCCCCTGCCCCATCTCCTCAAAACCCTCTCTGATTCCATCGAGGCCTTCGAGAGCCACGACATCGATGAAAACCATCTGCCGAAGCTCCTCCCAGGGGTATCCCAGCAATTCCATCCCTTTTGGATTGACCTTTAGAAAATTTCCCTTTCGATCAAGGATGAAGAAGGGATCCTGGATGACCTCAAAGATGGACCTCTGGAGATAGACCTCTTTCTCCAGGGCTTCCACCTTTATCCTGAGCTCTTTGAAGGAAGGGGGTTTCATATTTTAGATTTCGGATTTAAGATTTTACCTACCTGCGGGCTGAAGCCTTCGGCGAAGGACCCGGCAATCAGGGATTTTTCAATCTATAACCCGTCCTCCGTAGTAGTCTGCTACGGAGGATGGATCTGCGATGTGAACTCTGCAATCAAGGAATAATGCAATCATACCATTTCCTGGACCTCTCTTTCCATCTCCTTCAATACTTTTGGATCGTAGGGGAGGGTATTTCTCAACGAAGGATCCAATGGATTCTCTGGATTGAAGTTCTGGAGGACCAGTCTTGGGCCGGCCTTCAACTGCTCACCGAGATTTTTAATATCTTCTTCTCTGTGGAGTCCAGGGACGACGGTCATCCGGAATTGATGCTCCACTTTTCCTTTCTTCAGGATTTCGATGGATCTCAAAATGAGGGTTAGATCAACGGAGAGGCCGGCCAAGCGCCGATAGCTAAAGGGATCCAAGGGGGCCTTCACATCCATGGAGACAAAGGCGATCTCTCCTGCCTCGATGAGGGTTTCTAACATCTCGGGGTTTGAACCATTGGTATCCAGTTTGACTAAAAATCCATGTCGTTTTAGCTCGCCGATCAGGAGAGGAAGATCGACATGCAGGGTAGGCTCTCCACCCGTGAGGCAGACCCCATCAATCCAATCCCCGAGTGAATGGAGTCGGGCGAGGATATCTTCAAGTGGAATCGAAGAATACTGCTCGGGACGAAAAACGAGGGGATGGTTATGGCAGTAAGGACATCGGAAGTTACAGCGGGGAAGGAAAAGGACAGAGCAGAGTTTTCCTGGCCAATCTAAAAAGGAGGTCTCTAAAAATCCTTTGATCTCGATCATCGTGTTTAGGCCCCCTCACACTTCCCCTCTCCCCAAGGCAGGGGAGAGGGATGGGGTGAGGGGAATGAGATACTGCTTCACCTCTTGTAGGGTCGGAATGACACCTCTCCAACTGATCACCTCCCTCTCCTCCTCATCCTCGATAATGATGGAAGGGGTGGAAAGGACACTGTAGAAAGAGGCCTCGGCCAGACCATCGATCGTGTCCAGATCATAATTATAAACCAGCACTCCCTCCTTCTTTAACTCTATTCCAATGTCCTTGACAGCAGGACATTTCGGGCATTTCGCTTTGGTGAAGATTTTTATTAATCCCATCTCTCCTCCTTAATGCTTAGCGCTCTGCGCATAGCGTAAAAATTTTTATCCTACTTCAAGCACCATCCCTTCTTCCCTCTCTTTGAGGAATGCTTGGTTTCGATACCGGTTCTGGAGTTCTCCAATCTTTCCTTTATTCCAGCTGGAGATTTTGGTGAAATACCCGGTGATCCGTGTGATGCCATCCACATCCCCAGATCCGCAGTAAGCGCAGGAGGGTCGAAGGCCCCGGCTTGTCCGATGGCAGACATTACAGGTTGTAAACTCCGGAGAAAAGGCAATCTGGTCATTTTGTGTCAGTTGAAAAGTCTTGATCACAAAATTAGCCATTGACCCCTTTAAAGGCCTCGCCTCACCCAACCAGATATGGGTCAGTGCTCCGGCCTCGATCAGAGGATGAAAGAGTCCTTCCTGCTTCACCCGCTCAATCGGGTTCAGCACAGCAGAATTGTTCAGATAGGTGGAGTTCGTGTAATAGATTTCTCCTTTGGAAATATCTCCTTTCACAATGTGTCCTGATTTCGGTGAGTGATATTTGAGGTCCAATTTTGCGAAGCGATAGGCAGTCGATTCCGCCGGTGTCTGTTCCAGAACGAAATGCATCCCATAGCGCTGGCTGAGCCTGTCCACCAGAAGCTTCATATGGGCGATGACCTTCAGTCCGAATTTGAAGGCCTGCTTGGACTGGTGCATCTCCTGGCCGATGTGAATTTGAACAAGTTCGTTGAGTCCTACCATACCGATTAAAAAACTGGCACGACGCATCCTTAGGTAGGGAGATCCGTCCCGGTCCATTGCGAGGAGGGACAACGGACCCTTTTCTCCCAGGGAGAGAAGTTTTTCAATGAAGAGTTTCTTTTCCAGATGGGCCTTCACTGCCATCTCGATGAACTCGGTAATTTTAGAAAAGAGCTGTGAATCCTCTCCTTTAGAAAGGTAAGCGATTCTTGGAAGGTTGAGCGTCACATTCTGGAGGGCACAGTATCGCATCTTCCAGGGCTGTTGGGCATCTTCCAGGTCGGTTTGATCGAGTTTGAAACTGAGGCGACAGCATTCGGAGATCTTGGCCGTCTCCCCTCGGTCGAAAACGAAATAGGTATTGCCCTTCTCAGAAGCAACATCGCAGATGTGGTGGAGAAAATCCATATGGCCGGGGGTCTTGAAGAATTTCTCCGTAATGTGGACCAGCGGTTTTGGGAAGAAGAAAGGCCTTCCGGAACCATCCCCCTCGTGAAAAACATCGAAGAGCGCCCAGGCAAAGTGTTGGGCCTCCTTCGTGTAGTCACTATAATTCTTCCCGGTGAACTCGCCGCCCGGTCCGATCGCAGGGACATCCTCAAAGTGTTTGGGAATCTCCCAGTAGAGATTGAGATCGGTGAAGATTGCCTGTCCCCCTCTGGCCACCGCCTGTTGGGAGAATTCGAAGATCATCATCTGAGCCAGTTGTTTCAGCTCCTGATCCGACATCCCGACCAAATAGGGCGCGAAAAAGAGATTGACGGAGTCCCAACCGATCGCACCGGCAAAGTGGCTCTGAAGGGCTGCGGCGAACTTCACCATGTGGGCCAGCAGCACTTCAGGATGTTTGGCAGGCTTAGCCATGGCGATCGAGTTGGGAAGGCTCAGGCCAAAACGTTTAATATATTCGAGAGATTGCCCGCTACAGTAAGGTCGATCCACAAAGCCCAGATCGTGCAGGTGGATATCTCCACGCATATGGGCATCAGCGATCTCCTGAGAAAAGACCGAGAGCAGAGCATATTCCTTCTTGATCCTCTCGGCCAATGTGAGATTGGTGGCCTCCGGTCCATGCGGAACATTGGCGTTTTCTTTATTCGGATGGAGGATGAGCTGGTCCACATCGTAGAGCGGCATTCCTAAACGGGTGTGCATCCTCCGGGCCTGTTCAAGCCCTCTTTCGACCAGTTTAGTATCCACCAGTTCACGGATAAGGGGTGCGGTGATCATTTTGATTCTGGAAGAAGCAATTAATTCCTCTACCTCCCGCGCGATTTCCTTCGCTGTATCGTAATCCACATAGGTCTCTCGGAGGAGAGCATCGACGATTCTCTGGCGATTCCAATCGTGCATGGATTCGTCAGAGGTACGGACAAAGAGGGCCATATCCGTCGTTTCGAGATCTTCCCTAAATTCCTGACGATCCCCTTTCATCTCAATCACATTTGACATTTTTCCTACCTTTAGTATTACGATAGATTTAATGGAAGGCCTTATAGAAGGGCCATATTTAGTATGATTAATGATATTTATAGCAACATATTGTAGTTGTCAAGGAAAAAATTTATTTTGCTGGAACTCCGATATAAGGATCAAAGATAGTTATGGTGCCGCAAATCGATTAGCCGCAAGTATGTGGATGAATCAAGGAGGCGAAAGTCCGGTGTACTTAGTATAGATCGAGGCCCGGGTTACTCC
>JBFMAE010000015.1:0-11540 GCA_040756085.1 Thermodesulfobacteriota bacterium
TCTGCTCAGAAGGGATCAAACCAACGATCCCCTGGCTTTATGATTATAAACTCGATTTCAGGTTCAAGTAGAAATCGAAAACTGGAGTTGAATGTAAAATAAATTACATCATTAAAATCTCTGCGAAGGCGGGAATCCATGAGAAAAGACTGGATTCCTGGTCAAGCCAGGAATGACAAAGCAAGGCGAGTGTCTATACAATTATGGACTGATTAGTAAGTCTGAGAATTTCTTTCTAACATTTTAGAGACAACCCCAAAAAAATCTCTCCTCCCTTGGTGGGAAAGGAAATATTGGGGAAATTTCAAATATAGGAGTTTAGATGAAGGATAGGATGAAAAAGGCGTTGATTGAGATTGTTGGACAGGAAAACTTTACCGACTCCTTGATCGAACTCGTTCCTTATGCGTACGATGCCTCGGACCATGACCATCGGCCTGAGGTGGTTATTTGGCCAAATAGTACAGACCAGATCTCTCGAATCCTCTCCTTAGCAAATGCACACCACATTCCGATTACTCCTCGAGGAGCTGGAACTGGGCTCTCTGGAGGGGCTGTCCCAGCCTGTGGAGGAATCGTTCTGGATATGTGTCAGATGGATAAGATCCTCGATTTGAGGATTGCGGACCGCCTGGTTGTGGTTCAACCCGGATTGGTCTATGCCGATCTGGAAGAAGCCCTGGCTCCTTATGGCTTCTTCTTTCCGCCGGATCCCTCCAGCAGTAGTGTCTGCACCCTTGGTGGGAATGTGGCCACGAATGCAGGCGGAATTCGAGGCGCTAAATATGGCGTGACCCGGGACTATGTTCTGGGATTGGAGGTCGTCCTGCCGGATGGCCGAATTATGCGGACTGGGTCAGGTTGTATTAAGTCAGCCTCGGGCTTTGATTTAACTCGGCTCTTTGTCGGGTCGGAAGGAACCTTGGGAGTGATCACAGAGATCACCCTTAAGATTCACCCCAAGCCCACAGCGGTTAAAACTGGATTGGTCTCCTTTTCTGATCTACGGGATGCGGGGCAGGCCATTATCGATATTATGCACTCCGGAATCATTCCGAGTGTCCTTGAGGTGCTTGACGAGAATACGATCAAACTTCTTCGTGAACAGGGGAGAATGGAGTTACCTGAGGCGATGGCAATGATTTTAGTTGAGGTGGATGGCTATACGGATGCAGAAACCTCCTTTCAGATAGAGAAGGTTTTAGAGGTCTTCAGGAAGAATCAGGCCATGGATATTCATGTCGCAGGATCGGCAAAGGCAGCGGAGGAGATGTGGAAGGGCCGCAAGTCTATTGGAAGCTTAGCCGCTCAACTTCGTCCCCATAATGTGTCTGAAGACGTGACCGTTCCCATTTCTAAGGTTCTTGACCTTCTCGTGGGGATCTCACAGATCGTTCGCGAGAACGAACTTCCCTTTGTGATCTTTGGCCATGCGGGAGATGGAAACCTTCATCCCCGAATTATGTACGACCGGTCCGATCCAAAACAGGTGGAGCGACTTGGTAAAGCGGTCGAAGCCATTTTTAGGCTCACCTGTGAATTAGGTGGAACCTTGACCGGAGAGCATGGCATTGGGCTGGCCAAGGCTCCCTATCTGCCCCTGGAGCATGATCCGGTGAGGATGGATCTCGCGCGTGCCATCAAGAGATTATTTGATCCCAACAATATCCTCAATCCCGGGAAGATGGCCTTATAATATACCGCAAAGGGCTGAGCGCACAGGGTATAGCGTTTAACTTAGGGCTAAAGCCCTGAGATACAAAACCTTATGCCTTTTGCTTTATGCTCGATGCTTTGAAATAGGAAGGATGTTTGGGTTTAATCCCTGCTCTCTTTTCTTCGTATCGAGCGAGGAGGTAGAGAACATCGGAGAGGCGGTTGAGATATTCCAATATCCTTATATTATGAAGCATTCCTTTCGATTTCATCTCGACCACCCTCCTTTCCGTTCTTCTCGCAACGGCACGGGCCACATCTAAAATGCTTGAAACCTGGGTCCCCCCATAGATGATGAATCTAGGCTCCGGTTTGAGGAAGGCTTCAAAATCGGTGGAGAGTTGACCCAACCAGTCGACCTCTTTCTGAGTGACCCGCCCCTTCAGGAAACGACTATCTTCTCCCGATAAGGCAAGCTCAGATCCGATGATAAAGAAGTGATTCTGAATAGTAAATAAAATTTTCTTGATTTTTTTATTTTTAGAAAAAGCTCTGGCCATTCCCAAGAAAGAGTTCAACTCATCAAGTGTCCCGTAGGTCTCCGGCTGGAGATGGTACTTACGAACCCGTCTCCCACCCAGAAGCCCGGTGAAACCTTTATCACCTCTCTTTGTACTGATGGGCATAATTATTAGTGTTAAGTTTCAAGTGTTAAGTAATTAGTGTTGAGTTCTAAATTTTAGCTTTGTACGGGTCGATGAGTAATCTCAAGTTCTCCCTTGTTAAGACGGTAACATGTATTTTTTAGCCAATTCTGGTCATCCTGATCTGGAAAATCCCTACGGAAGAAAGACCCTCTGCTTTCGGTCCGAAGCAAACTTCCTCTCAAGATGGTTTTCAGGAGAAGCGTCACATTCTCCAGATCTCTCTTTCTGAATAGATCTTTCAATGTCGCAGGATAAACCTCCTCGACTCTTTTCTCTATAGAAGCCAGTCGGTCCAATCCTGCTTTCAATGACTCTTCCTTTCGGACAAGGCCGGCAAACCTCCATGCTAAATCTTTTAAATCCTTTAGCAGGTCTTTGGGATGATCGAAGATCCCTCGCCTTCTTTTGATATAGGCCCTCGCCTTTTTCTCCCATCTTTTTTTCAAAACCTCGGGACTGAGATTCGATGGTCTTCCACCTTCCTTCATACGGGCATATTCAGCCGCAGACCGACCTCCCATGATCCCAAAAACAGCACATTCAGTTAGGGCATTGCCTCCGAGTCGATTGGCTCCATGGATGCCCCAGGTCACCTCTCCTGCAGCAAAGAGTCCTGGAAGGGCCGTCTTTCCATTTTCATCAATTTCAATCCCGCCCATAAAGAAGTGGACCGCCGGGGAGACGAGAAAGGGTCGTTTACGAAAGGGAAACTTCGATTTCCTGAGAAAATTAAGGGGATAATGGTTCCACTTCTCCTCGGGAACATGGGTCAGGTCACAATAGACATCGCCCTTCTGAGAAGCTCCATAAAGTGCAATAGAGCAACGATCCCTTTGATCCAGGATCGCCTGATTGAAATCTCCCTGGATGCCCAATCTCTCCGAAAGATCTTCCCCTTTTTCATTGAACAGTTTGATCTCTTTGGGATAGGGAGGGAAAAGAATGAAGGTGGAAAGTCTCGGTTCCGCCAAAACGAAAGGATAGAATTGAACAAATTCTATATCAAAAAGGGGAAGGCCTGCCCGAAGGGCTAAGGCATATCCGTCTCCGAGAATACTTCTCTGATTGTCATTTCTCCGATAGATCGCTCCTGCTCCTCCAGCAGTTAGGATGACAGCATTCGATTGAACCAGGCAGGATTTCCCGTCCTTTAAAAATCCAAAGGCCCCCCGAACCTCCCCTTCCTCTATGACCAGATCGAAAATGACCAATCCTGGTAGAAGCTGGATGGAGCTGTTCTTCAGCCTCTCTATCAGAGCCTTAATTAATAGGACACCCGGAAGCTGGGAGGAACCCTCGGGTCGATCCACCACATATCCGATCCTCCCCTCCACCAGTGGGACACTATAGTTTCTCAACCTCTCCATGGCCTCGGGCCCTTTTTCCACCAGCGTTTTTACCAGTTGGTGATGGTTCAATCCTCTTCCTGATTCTAAGGTCGCCTGAAGATGGTCTTCTTCAGAAAAACGGGAATTGGCTGTGGTGAAGGCGCCATTGGTTATGGAGGTATTCGTCCCCATCCCGATGCTGAACTTTCCAACCATGAGGACTTTTAGGCCCAATCTTTCCGCTTCCAGGGCGGAGGCGATGCCCGCCAGACCGCTGCCGATCACAAGGATATCAGTGAAGAGTTCTTCCATATGGGTGATAAAAGAAGGCGATAGTTAAAAGGTCAGGGCAAAGATGCCTCTATTATGACAATGAACATTAAACGATGAACAGTGTCTTATTTTTTGTTCATTGTCCATTGTCTATCGTTCATTGTACTAAACGGGCTTTCTAACCTTAACCCTAACCCAAAAATATCTTAACCATCTTTCACTTCTTCCAATTCAAATCTCACAATCCCTATGGGAAGGTCCAATTCCAGGGAGACAGGGGTTCTCTTTCCATCAGTGGTGTACCAGATTCGAATGATCCCTTCCTTCTCCCCAAAGGTGGAGAAAGGGGTTTTGGACTCAAGGCAAATAGCCTCCACCTCCCCGAATATCTTTGACTTCACCCTCCCTTTTTTTGAATGGAAAACCATCTGTCGCAACTTCACCCCATCGTAGATCGACATCCGGATATCCTGATCTGGATGAAGTTCTTCTTTTAAATAATATCGGCCAAACATGGAAAGAGGATCATAGGTGTCGGGGGGAAGTGAAATTTCCCGCCTCTCACTCCTCCCCTTCCTTTCCTCTACCACCCTTTTATTGGGATAATCAAAGGTGAGGGTTTGAAGATAATTTTTATTCTCAATCATAAAACCTTCCTGGTCAATTTCTTTCACATATCTAACGGGAGAGCAGGTATGACCGTCTATCGTTGAAGTGAAGCGGTTTTTCATCCGTAAAAATAATCCCAAGTAGTTGGAAGAATCCACCTGGGCCTGAATCAGATAGAAAGGCTTTCCCTGTTCTGAAGATCCATTTTCAATCTTAATGATAGCCCTGAGAATAGGAATGCCGAATTTCTTCACAGTATAGAGGAAAGACTTCTCAGATCCTATTGCAGGAGTTCTTTCCTGGACATCGGCATTGGCGATGGATTCCCATAACAAAAAAAAGATCACGAAGAGAATGATTTTAACTCTCAATTCTAAACTCTCCACTCTTAATTGCTAACTCTTCCTAGTGTCTTGAATCATTAATTCGTTTACATATTTTTAAGGGTGTCATTCCCACGAAAGTGGGGATTTAGAAGGGAAATACTGGATTCCTGCTTCTCTGCCTACCGCAGGCAGGCGCAGGAATGACATTTTAAGGAAACGAACTTCTGACTCACCACACTAGATCCCGTAACTCAAAACTCCGAACTGTATTTTTCATCCACAATCCGAATAGCCGCAGAAACATTTTACGCAACCCTCTTCAAAGAGAAGAGGTCCTCCACATTCCGGACATGCTCCTCTCAGAAAGGTATGAACAGATTCTTTCTGGCCTGCTTTTCTAATAGGATGGAAAGGATGGGTTGGGTGTCCTGGATTATCCTCTGAGGGGGAACCCTCCTTTAAAGAGTGAGCCTTGGGGATCTTCCTTTTCTCCTGGAGATGCCATTCAATGGCTTTGGCCACTGCATCAGAGCATGAGAGGATCTTCCCCTCTCGGTACCAAACGGGCGTATGGCAACTGATCCCTTTCAGTTGTCGAATGATGTCTTCCGGTTCAATCCCGGATCGGAAGGCCAGAGAGACCAGACGACCAATTGCCTCGGATTGGGAAGCGGCACAACCTCCCGCTTTTCCAATTTGATTGAAGATCTCAAAAAAGTTCCCTTCCTCATCTTCATTGACGGTCACATAGAGGTTCCCGCAACCGGTGCGAACCTTCCGGGTGGAACCGTGGATCACATCCTGGCGAGCCCTCGGCCTCCTCTCACTCCTCTCAGCGCCAAGCAGATCATCCTCATCACTCCATCGATCTCCATTCAAAGAAGCGACTCCCTTATAGAGAACCTGCTTGGTACGGCTCCTGTCCCGGTAGATGGTCACCCCTTTACACCCCAGTTCGAAAGCCAACCGATAGACTCTTGCCACATCATCAACAGTCGCTTCATGGGGGAAATTGACCGTCTTTGAGACCGCATTGTCCGTATATTTTTGAAAAGCTGCCTGCATCCGGATATGATCTTCTGGAGAGATATCGTGAGCGGTGACGAAGAGCTTTCTGATCTTCTCGGGGACTTCCTTGAGATTCTGGATATTGCCGTTTTGAGCGATCTTCCTCATGAGATCTTCCGAATAGAACCCTTCCTTTCTGGCCATTGCCTCAAAGAACGGATTGACTTCCAGGAGTTCTTTGCCATCCAAAACATGCCGGATAAAAACCAGTGCGAAGAGGGGTTCGATCCCTGAAGATGTTCCTGCAATAATAGAGATGGTCCCTGCGGGTGCAATCGTAGTGACCGTGGCATTCCTCATCTCATCCCAGCGGCCCTTTAAGACACTGCCGTCGAAATTAGGAAAAGAGCCTCTTTTCAGAGCCAACTCCCTGGAGGCATTCCTTCCTCTCTCTTGGATGAAGGCCATCACCTTTTCTCCAATCTCCAAAGCCATTGAATCATTGTATGAAACACCTAACTGAATTAATAGGTCGGCAAATCCCATCACTCCGAGGCCGATTTTCCGATTAGCCTTAGTCATGGTTTCGATCTGGACAAGGCTATAGCGATTCATATCGATCACATTGTCCAAAAAATGAATAGCCTTCTCGGTCACCGAACCCAGCCTCTCCCAGTCGATCGCCCCATCCCTCACCATATTGGAAAGATTGATGGAGCCGAGATTGCAGGACTCATAGGGAAGCAGGGGTTGTTCACCACAAGGATTACTACTCTCTATCTCTCCCACCTGGGGGGTGGGATTGTCCTGATTGATCCGGTCGATAAAGATGATTCCCGGATCACCACTCTTCCAGGCATAATAGACGATCTTTTCAAAGACCTGGCGGGCATCGAGAAAACCAATGATCTCTTTCGTCCTTGGATTCCGGAGAGGATATTCCCTGCCTTTTTCCATGGCTTCCATAAATTCTTTTGTCGCGGCCACGGAAATATTGAAATTGTTGAAACGGTGGTCTCCTTCTTTGCATTGGATGAAATCGAGGATATCGGGATGGTCCACACGTAGGATGCCCATATTCGCCCCCCTTCGGGTCCCTCCCTGTTTCACTGTCTCGGTGGCTGCATCGAAGACGCTCATGAAAGAGACAGGACCGCTGGAGATGCCCTGGGTGGAACCCACCACATCGTTTTTCGGCCTGAGCCTGGAAAAGGAGAAGCCTGTCCCCCCACCACTCTTCTGAATCAAGGCCATCTGTTTGACGGCATCGAAGATTTCCTCCATTGAATCTCCCACGGGGAGGACGAAGCAGGCAGAGAGCTGTTGAAGCTCTCTCCCGGCATTCATCAGAGTCGGAGAATTGGGGAGGAAGTCCAGCGAGGCCATTAAGAAGTAGAATTCCTCTTCAATGGGTTTAAGATCAATCCGCGGGTGGTAGAGCTGGTCCGCCAGGGCAACATTTTTTGCCACACGCCGGAACATCTCTTCAGGTGATTCGATCACATTTCCCTGGATGTCTCTTCGAAGGTAACGTTTCTCGAGCACCGTCATGGCGTTTTGTGTCAAGTGAGGCAATCCCATTTTTACACCTCTACTAAAAATAGTGATTCAAAAAAAGATTATCACAGTAATTCGGGTTGTCAAGAGTCAAATTGATTTGGCTCTTCAGAGAAAAAACATCTCTTGAAGTGTTTTGGTGGTGATGTCTTAACCAGAATGAGATTTTTGATTGACAAGTTTCCTCATAGCCTCTTCTGCCTTCGTTCAGGTCGAACGGATTTTGGCGGTTCAAAAACGATATGAACTAATGCAACGAAGAAAAGAGGGAATATTCAAAGGGTGAGTGGTTCTTCTATTTAGATGAGAATCTTGTCCAGAAATTCCTTCGTTCTTGGGTTTTTGGGATTTTTGAAGAAACTGACATCAGTTCCCCGTTCAATAATTCTTCCCTCATCCATGAAGATAATCTCGTCAGCCACTTCCCGGGCAAATCCCATCTCATGGGTGACTACGATCATGGTCATCCCACCCTTTGAGAGGTCAATCATGACGTCGAGCACCTCCTTGATCATTTCCGGGTCCAGGGCTGAAGTGGGCTCATCGAACATCATGATCTTTGGTTCCATGGCCAAAGACCTTGCTATGGCAACTCTCTGTTGTTGGCCGCCCGAGAGATTGGCCGGGTATTCAAGGGCCTTTTCCGGGATTCCCACCCTCTGAAGGAGTTCCATGGCCTTGGCCTCGGCCTCTTTTTTTGACTTATTTCGGACCTTCATAGGAGCTAAGGTAATGTTCTGAAGCGCAGTCATATGCGGATAAAGCTCGAAACGCTGGAAAACCATACCGATTTCTGTGCGAAGTTTATAGAGGTTGGTTGACGGGTCGCTCACCGAGACACCATCTACGATGATTTCACCTTCCTGGAAGGGTTCCAGGCCATTGATACATCTAAGAAGAGTACTCTTACCTGAACCGCTTGGTCCACACACAACCACGGTCTGTCCCTGCTTGATCTCCTCGTTGATATTGCGGAGAACCTGGAAATGGCCATACCATTTGCTTAGATCTCTAATTTCAATCATTGTCTCAGTATCCCCTTTCCCTCTTCACCTCGAATCGTCGGCTAACTACCGAACTTATGTAACAGGTGATCAGGAACAAAATGGCCACAAAGCCAAAAAGCTGATAGACCTGACTTCTATGTTATCCACAATCGTCGTTCTCCGGACGAATTCAGGGAGTCCGATCACGAAGGCCAAGCAGGTATCCTGGTAGGTGACGATGCTCTGGGTAATCATGCTGGGGAGCATCCTCCGGACGGCAATGGGGATGAGGATATAACGGGTGGTCTGAATATAGTTGAGCCCTGTCGAATATCCAGCTTCAATTTGCCCCTTGCTTACCGACTGGTACCCGGCCCGAAGAATTTCACCGAAGTATGTCGCCTCGAAGATAATGAAGGAAATCACCGCCGACGGGAAAGGGTCCATAGGACTGCCGATAATGATGGGCATAACGAAATAGAACCAGAAGATCACCAGGATGAGAGGGATGTTGCGGATTAGATTGACGTAGAAGGTAACCGGATAGTAAACCCATTTCTTCTTTGAGATTCTCCCCAGTCCCACTAATATGCCCAAGGGGATTCCTCCCAACAAGGCGAAGGAGGTCAATTTTACCGTTATCCAAAATCCACCCATGAGAAACGGGAGGTTTCTAATTACTGCATCAAACATCCTCATTTCCTCCCAACCAGGCCAGCTATCCTGAACCGCGATTCCAGAATGCCCATGAGTTTGACAACAGTAAGCCCTAGAATCAGGTAAATCACCATAGCACCGGTGGTTGCTTCCAGGCCGTGAAAGGTCTCTGAATCGATCTTGTAGCTCATGAAGGTCGTCTCGGCCACACCAATGGTCATGGCGATGGAGGAGTTCTTGAAGATGGTGAGAAACTCGGTAGCAATTTGGTTTAGTCAAGTATTATTCTTCTCTGTTTGTTCAGAATATTTGATGAGAAAATGCGATCGTTTCGGAATCATTGACAGCTCATTTAAAAATTTATAATATTTCTTCATATATAAATTGAGCGATTTTTTAACCATAAGAATATGAGGCCCTCTTTTCATGTCTGAGCGATAGCGAAGAATCTGACATGAAATGTCATCCTGAACGTAGTGAAGGATCTCATAGGTTCCTTCGTTTTGCTCAGGACAAGCTTCGTCGCCTGTTGGCTCCTCAGAATGACAACTCGAAGGAATCGCTCAATTAAGGTTGTGTTAAAATAGATTATCATGGAATTCATTTCTAAGGTGAAAAGATGTCTGAAAAGATCATCGGTATTTTAGGTGGAATGGGGCCGGAGGCCACCATCGATCTCTTTACAAAGATCGTCAAAGGGATAAAGGTTAAAAAGGATCAGGATCATTTCAGAATCCTTATCGACAATAATCCGAAGATTCCCGACCGAACCTTAGCCATTCAGGGTAAAGGCCCAAGCCCTTTGGCCGAACTATTTCGAAGTGTAAAGATCCTGGAAAGAGCTAAATCAGATTTTATCGTCATCCCGTGCGTAACCGCCCATTATTACTACGAATCCCTTCAGAAGAGGATAAGGATCCCGATCCTCCACCTCGTTGAAGAAACAGTGAAGCACATTCTGAGCAGGTTGAAAGGAATCCGTAAAATCGGTTTGATCGCTACTACAGGTACGATTCATGCCGGCCTCTTTCAAAAGGCTTTCTCCCATACTGGCATTGAACTGATTCTTCCAGCTCCCGAAATCCAGAAAAAGTATGTGATGGAGGCCATCTACGGAAGAAGGGATGGGATCAAAGCCATCGGTCCGTCAGAGAAATCGAAATGCCTTGTCCTTGAGGCTTCTCATAAGTTGATTCGTCAGGGAGCCCAGGCAATCATCGCCGGCTGCACAGAGGTTCCACTCGTATTGAAGGAGGGAGACCTTTCCGTTCCGGTGATCGACCCGATCTCCGTTCTTGCCCAAGCGGCCATTGAGAAGGCTCGAGAGAAAAAGAAGAAGTCATGACCACTCAGGTGTTTGATAAAATTTATAAAATTGAACTTCCCATCCCCTTCCCTCTTAAGACAACGAATGTATACTTTATTGATGATTCTCCAAGAACCCTTGTCGATGCAGGGATTAAAACAGAGGTTTCATTCGAAGCCTTAAAAAAGGAACTGGAAAGTATCGGTTTCAGCATCCAATCGATTGAGCGGATTCTCATCACCCATGGCCATATCGATCACTACGGCTTAGCCAAAAGGGTTTCCTCTCTATCCGGTGCTAAGATTTATATCCATCCCATAGAATATGGTAGGACCCGTTCGGTGATCCACCGGCGTGGCTTTCTGAAGGTGATCTTATTGAGAAACGGTGTGCCTGAGGCCCTGGTGAATGAGGCTCTCCGGTATATGGAATCCGCCCAGAAAATGGCCGATTCTCTGGATGAGGCCTTTTTCCTGGACGACGAAGATTCAATCCTTTTTAAATCGATGACCTGGAGAACCATTCATTGTCCTGGCCACAGTCCCGGCCTCATCTGTTTCTATTGGCCAGAGAGAAAAATTTTATTCACGGGTGACCATCTCTTAAAAGAGATCACTCCTAATCCCATTCTAAATGTTCATGAAAACAGATCGCCTTTCCGTTACCCAAGCCTGAAGGAATATTTGTCCTCCTTAGAAAAAGTAGAGAGGTTGGACCTCTCCCTCCTTCTCCCCGGACATGGGGAGGAGGTCAGCAATCCAAGAGATCTGATTCAAAAAATCTTCACCCATCACCGGGAACGAATGGACCGTATCCTCGCCTTCTTATCCAAAGAGGAAAAGACCCCCTACGAAATCGCCATGGATTTATTCCCAGGAGTTCCTCCTTTTGAGGTCTTCCTGGGAATCTCCGAAGCTCTCGGCCATTTAGACATTCTGAAGGAGAAGGGGATGGTCACGGTAAAAGAAAAAGAGGGGAAAGATTATTATTTGTTAGAAAGTTTGTAACATTTTAGCCAAATAAAGTGCCCGAAATTTTTTTTAAAAGTAGCACTGGCGTTTTTAGAAGCAATATGCTATATCATGGCCCATGGAGATATTGCTTATCATCCGGGGCCGAGAGATACG
>JBFMAE010000016.1:0-13081 GCA_040756085.1 Thermodesulfobacteriota bacterium
TCCTATTTCCACTTTGTCAATATTCCTACGGTCTGTGTGGAATCGTCCTTTGAATTCTTTAATGCGGAGTTAAACACCTTCAGGAAAGGTCTGGAAAAGTTTGCTGGAAAAGTAATCACCAATGATGATCTTGTTCAAGCCATTCGAATCCATAATAAAAACAGGGATAAGGTAAGAACCCTTTATGAATTAAGAAAGGCAGATCCGCCCCTTATCTCTGGAACAGAATTGACGATGGTGTTGACGGTTGGATCCAGTTTACCCATTCATGAATCCAATGCCTTGTTTGATCAGGTTTTGGCAGAAATTAGTGGAAGAAAGAAATCACCACTCAATAAGGGTCCCCGAATATTTATTGATGGCGCCTGTCTGGATAACATTGAACTGATCAAGCTCGTGGAAGAACTCGGAGGCAATGTGGTGGCCGATACCATTTGCAACGGAGCAAGGGATTATTTTCCCCGGACCGATGAGGGAGGAGATCCTATCGATGCACTGGCCCATAGGTATCTCAATAAAATCAATTGCCCCAAGACCTACAGGGAAAACAAGACGGGTACCTTTGAAGGAGATATCGCATCTCGATTCGGTGATATCGGAGCCTATACCAAGGAATTCAAGGTGAAGGGTGCCATTCTTTATATATACAAATATTGTGATCCCTTTGGCTTTGAAGTTCCCGCACGAAAAGCCTACTATAAGTCGGTTGATGTCCCACTTCTTCATCTGGAGGATGTCTATTCTGCAGGTACGATGGGTCAACTCAAAACCAGGATCCAGGCTTTTTTAGAGATGATCGGTTAACGAGGAATCCCAATTTAAATCCCCCCCTTTTCTAAAGGGGGGTGAGGGGGGATTAGGAGGTTTTAGAAAATGACTGAGGAACAAAAAGAGGCAAAACCGAAAAAGAGAATGACGGCAACCCAGGCCGCTGCTTCCATCGGCCCCATGGTCAAGGAGTTTATTACCGGTACCATCCGGGCACGAGCGGAGGGAAAACAAAAATTGGCCTACACCTTTATCGTCTGCCATCATGAAGAGATCTTCCGGGCCATGGATGTGGTCCCTGTGTGGACAGAGAATTTTGCAGGTATCTGCGGGGCAAAGAGAGATGCGGAGAGATTCCTCCAGAGAGCGGAGTCGCTGGGCTTTTCCCGTTCCTTGTGTACCTATGCCCTTTGCGGGATCGGTTTTGACCAATGGAGAGAAGAATTGGGTGCAATGCCTCCCGATTCTCCATGGGGCGGACAGGCAAGACCTGATTTCATGATATCCAGTGGACAAATTATCTGTGACCCAAGATCCAAATGGTACCAAGCCTCTCAGCAATTTATGCCAGATGTTCCGATTTATAATATGGATCTTCCCTATCCTCTTTTTCAAAAGGATCGTGACCACAGAGAAGTCTGGGATTATTACCACAAATATATCGTCAAGCAATTGCGCGGGCTGGTGGCCTTCCTCGAAGAGCAGACCAAAAAGAAGATGGATAATGATCGCCTAAGAGAGTTGGTGGATTTAAGTGATCGAACCTGGAACTTGATTGATGAAACGTATAAACTCCGCCGGGCTGTCCCTTGTCCCATGGGGACCGGTGATGCCATGAATACCATGGTACCCATCTGCTTTATGATGGCCACTCAGAAGGCTTACGATTTCTTCGTCGACCTTAAGAAGGAATTGGAAGAAAAGATCGCCAAAGGAGAAGGGGAAGTCGAAAACGAAAAGTACAGACTAATGTGGGGAGGTGGATTGCCTGCTTGGTACGCCCTGACCGATTTCAATTATTTTAACAGCAAGGGAGCTTCTTTCCCTGTTGAAACAACCTATCGAATGGTTGCTCCCCTTTATGAGATGGATATCCCTGAAACCAAGGACCCTATCGAGCACCTGGCCTGGAGATGGCTCGGATACTGGACCTTCTGGTATGATAAGGCCAAGAAAAGGCCGGGATCAGAGCCTGATGTGGAGCGTTTAATCAACTGGATCGAAGAATACAAGATCGATGGCGTGGTGATGCATGAAGCCTTTTCGTGTCGATCCTGGCACGTGGGCCTCATCTGGCAGCTGCATCAACTGGCAAAGATCTACAAACCCATTCCTGTATTTGTGATCGGGAAAGATGGAAAGAAGGAGAAAGTTTACAGAGAGCTTCCTTCCCTCATACTGGAAAGTGATATCATCGATATCACCTCGTATTCAGAGGTGGATACAAGAAACAAGATCGACGCCTTCATCGAAACCCTGGAATCCGTTCGAGTAAACAGGGCAGCCTGATGATTCACGGAGGAAATAGCGTTTAACGGTGACGATGCTGGTATCGAAACTCGAAGCTTGATGCTGGGTGATCGAGTTTCAAGTTTCGGAAGACGAACATCGATACGAGCTTCGACAACGGTAACCTTTAGAAATTTCATCTACTCGAACGTAACCGAATGACGAAACGGGCATCGTTACCTGTGCCGTTTGACCAAAGGCGCTTATTATCTATTTCATGAGGTAACATTGACCTACTATTTTGCAGGCATTGATGTCGGTTCCACAATGACAAAGGCAGTGATCCTGAATGAAGGGATCATTGCTTCGATCATTGGACCTACGGGTCCAGAGCAACGCCGGCTTGCCAATAAGGTGATGGAAGAGGCGCTGAAGAAGGTAGCCCTCCCTTTCCAAGCGATCACCTACATTGTCTCTACAGGCTACGGTAGAATTAATGTCCCTTTTGCCGATAAGCAGTTCACAGAGATCACCTGCCAAGCTAAGGGGATTGCCAATCTTTTTCCAAAAACCAAGACCATCATCGATATCGGAGGACAGGACTGTAAGGGAATAAAGATAGATGCTGGCAAGATCGTCGATTTTGTAATGAATGATAAGTGTGCAGCCGGTAGCGGAAGATTTATAGAAGTGATTGCCGATACCCTTGGGGTCCCTTTGGATAAAGTTGGCGACCTATCTTTGCAAAGCAAGAATCCTGCAAAGATAAGCAACATCTGTACCGTATGGGCCCAACAGGAGGTAGCAGCCAGTCTGGCAGAAGGAGTACCCCTTCCAGATCTCCTTGCAGGGGTGCATCAATCCCTCGCAGACAGGATAGGAAGAATGGTCAATCGGCTAACGGTGGAAGAGGCGGTTATTGTGACGGGTGGAGGTGGTAAAAATAAAGGCCTGCTTAAAGCCCTTTCCGAACAATTGGGCCATGAGATTCTGGTACCCGAGGAACCTTTGATCACCGGAGCCCTTGGTGCCGCCTTGCTTGGAAAGGAGATTGTGGAACAGGCCAAACAGAATAATACCCCGCTCGAAACAAAAGAAAGAATCTTGGAGGAGATCGAGATTCTATAACATCGGCCTGTTTTTTTTCTTGACAAAAAATGAATATTTGTTAGACTTTCGCCGTCTAAAAAGTTGAGAGAAAGGGGGTGAAAAAGTAATGAAAAAAGGATTAATCAGCATTGGGATCCTTGCAGGGTTTTTACTATCCATCCTGGTGGTCACTGGCGTTTTCGCTGCAAAGGATGTGATTGAATTTAATCCTCCTTATGGGAAGGTGAAGTTCAGCCACAAGAACCATACAGATAAATACAAATACGAATGCACAAAATGCCACCACACATGGAAGAAGGGCGAGACCGCTGGTAAACTTTGCAAAGAATGCCATAAGGCCAAGACCGAAGGAAAGGCTATATCCGCAAAGGAAGCCTATCACAAAGACTGCAAGGGCTGTCATGACGAGGCAAAGAAAGCCAATAAACCTGCGGGCCCAACAGGGTGCACCCAGTGCCATGTAAAGGCCAAGAAGTAGGCTGAAATTCTCTCATTAGGGAGATAAAAAAGGGGTAGTTCCGAAAAGGAATCTACCCCTTTTTACTTGACAGTGGATAATCGGTTATGTTAAATATTTCAATTACTTCCCTGCCTACCCCTGTCTGCCGGCAGGCAGGGGTAGGCAGGCATGCTTGTTGACCGTAGGCAGGGGAAATATCTATTTTTTGCAAAAGAGGCCAATGAAAGAGTCGCAACACTTAACTACCGCGAAGGAAAGAGGATTCTTCTTTATACTTTTCGATCTTTTCCGTTCCGTCAAACTTACCATCTTCCTTTTCATTCTGCTTGCCATCCTCTCCATCATCGGTACGGTGATCACACAGAATGCGACCAGTAGGGAATATATTCAACGATACGGGGTTCGACTCTATGAGGTGTTGAACTTTTTTAACCTCTTCGACATGTACCATTCGTGGTGGTTCAGCGCCATCCTCTTGCTTTTGGTGATCAATCTGGTCTCCTGCTCCATCCATCGGTTTCCAGGGGTCTGGAGCCAGATCTTCCGCGGTTCCGGTTCAGGTGGATTGGAGGATGGAATGCTGAAGACCCTTCCCAATGTGGAGAGGATCCGGATTCCAGGTCGAGCCGAAGAAGAATATGAAGAGAATATCCGATTTTCACTGAAGAAGTGGTTTGGAAACCCGAAGCGGTTCGAGATAGAGTCGGCGATCACGCTCTTTTCAGAAAAAGGGAAGTTCTCCAGATTGGGGGTTTACATCACCCATCTGAGCATTCTCATCATCCTGATCGGGGGGTTGATGGGTTCCCTCTATGGGTTTAAAGGGCATGTCGAAATCTTGGAGGGGGAGACCGTCAATCAGGTTTTTTTAAGGATAAGAGATGGGGATGTCCCCAAGCCGATTGATTTTTCCGTGCGCTGTGATGATTTCACGATCACCTATTACGACCTCCCGGGCAAAAAAGAGAGACATGTAAAAGAATATACCAGCCTCCTCACCATCCTTGAAAATGGAAAAGAGGTTTTGCAACAGACCATTAAGGTCAATCATCCCTTTCACTATAAAGGTTTGGCCTTCTATCAAGCCAGTTATGGAGCCCTCCATGAGGTCACACTGGGGATTCAGTGGAAAAATAAACCAAAGGAGAAGACGCTTTTAAAGACCTCTGAGGGAGGAACCGTTCCGATCCCTAACTCCATGGCCTTTCTCCGAGTGCTGAAATACGCCCCCCAGGTCCACAATTTCGGAGAGGGAGTTCAGGTCGTCCTGTTTAAACCCGACCAAGAACCACGGCCCTATTGGCTATTGAAAAACTTTCCGAAATTTGATGAACAGAGGGAAGGCGAGTATATTCTCACATTTGAGGAAGTCACCTCCAGGGAATATACCGGGCTTCAAGTGACGAAGGATCCAGGAGTCTGGGTTGTCTGGGTGGGATGCAGTTTGATGATCCTGGGCCTTATTGTCTCTTTCTTCTTTTCCCATAAGAGGGTCTGGGTGAGGATTCCAAAAAGTCCTGGGGGAGATATCGTTCTTGCCGGCTCAACGAACAGGAACCGTGTCGGTTTCGAAAAGTCCTTCGGCCAATTAGTGGATGAAATCCGCATAAAAAGTTCGGAGTTCGGAGTTAAGAGTTAAGAGTTATCAATTTTTTGAAAAATCACGAGTCACCAACACGAGTCACAAATTACGGAGAGTCTCTGAAAAACAAAGAGGTTCGTTCCATAGTAATCTCAGGTTATGGAACCAATTGTGAAATGGAGATGGCCCATGCCTGCCGTTTAGCAGGGTCAGAGGTGGTTGATATCGTCCACATCAACGAGTTGATCAACGGAGAGAGACGGCTCGATGACTACCATTTCTTGAACCTGCCAGGTGGTTTTTTAGATGGGGATGACCTGGGTGCGGCCAAGGCCGGAGCGAACCGTATCCAGTATGCAAAGGTATCGGGAAAGTCCGAAAGGCTTTTTGATCAGATCCTCCGATTCATTCAGGAAGGGAAATTGATCCTGGGGGCATGCAACGGATTTCAATTGATGGTCAAGTTAGGGCTCATCCCGAATCTTAAAGGGAAGGATGGACATCAGGAGGTGACCCTCACTTTCAATGACTCAGGAAGATATGAAGACCGATGGGTCTACCTGAAAGTTAATCCGGACACTCCATGCCTTTTCACAAAAGGGTTGAAAGGGGTTTACCTTCCTGTCCGCCACGGAGAGGGGAAGTTCATTCCGAAGGATGGGAAGGTTCAGAGAGAATTGAAGACAAGGGGGTTGATCACCTTGCAATATTCAAATGAATCCTTTGAAGATCCAGTCATGGATTATCCCCTCAATCCAAATGGATCCATCGATGCTGTAGCAGGAATCTGTGATGAGACAGGGAGGCTGATGGGGATGATGCCTCACCCAGAAGCCTATCTTCATCGGACCAATCATCCCCGCTGGACACGAGAGGAATTGCCTGAAGAAGGGATGGGCCTTGCCTTTTTTCGAAATGCAGTGCAATATATTCGAAACCATTTACTTTAAACCCCTCACCCCTTGGGGGAGAGGGAAAGCCTGCCCGCCTGCGGGCCGAAGCCTTCGGCGGAGGACTCGATAGGCATGGGGTGCGGAGGAAGGGAGGAACTATGAACAAAGCTGAACTCATTACAAAGGTTTCAGAGAAGGCGAATGTGACACAGAAAGTAGCCAAGGTCATCGTCGACACCCTTTTCGATGGGATGATGGAAAGTCTGGAGAAAGGGGAAAGGATTGAGATCAGAGGGTTTGGAAGCTTTGTGGTGAGGCACTACGGAGGGTACAAAGGCCGGAACCCCAAGACGGGAGAGATCGTGGATGTCCCTCCCAAGAAACTTCCTTTCTTCAAAGTCGGGAAAGAATTGAAAGAGATGGTGAATACGGGAGTCAGTTAAAGGCTCTTCCAGTATTGCTTTTGAATCTCTTTCAATTGGAGAACAGACCGTTCCATTCGGGGATAATTTAACTTCTCCTTTTCCACCAAATCCCCTTTATCGAGGGGTGAAGCCTGAGCAAGCTCTTTTAATACTTCTTTCACAGAGCGGCTCTGGCCTGAAACATCATATCCTCCCTCAAGGGTGATCACCAGTTTCCCCTGAGCAGTGGCCTCGGCGATCTCCATCAGGATCTGGGTCATCCTTGAAAACCCTTTCTCTGTCACCTCCATTCCACCCAGGGGATCGTCATGATGGATATCGAACCCTGCTGACACCAGGATCAACTGGGGCTGGTATTCCAAGGCAATAGGCTTAAGGATCTTTTCAAAGATAATTCCATATTCGGCATCACCGGCTCTTGTCGAAAGAGGAACGTTCACATTGAATCCCTCTCCCTTATCTCTGCCCAGTTCGGTCGCCGCCCCCGTCCCCGGATAAAAGAAACCATAGCGATGGGAGGAAAAGTAGAGGACCCGAGGATCTTCATAGAATGCATTCTGTGTACCATTGCCGTGATGAACATCCCAATCGGCAATTAAGATCTTTTCGAGTGAGAAATTCTTGATGGCATAATGGGCACCGACGGCTACGTTATTGAACAGGCAAAATCCCATCGCTCGGTCTCGTTCTGCATGATGGCCCGGTGGTCTCACCAGTGCAAACCCATTCTTCAGCCTTCCTTCCATGACGGCCTTAATCAGCTCCAAGAAACCTCCAGCAGCATAGAGAGCAGCTTCGTACGACTTGGCGCAGGTGGAGGTGTCCATATCGAGTCGGTAGTAGGGCTTTCCGGCGGTTGAGGCGATCAGATCAATGTATTTCGGAGAGTGGACCATCTCCAATTCCTCTCGGATGGCTGCCCGAGGGTTCACCAGTTCGATGATCTCTTTCATCTCCTTTTCTTCAAGCATCTGGTAGATGACCCTTAATCGTTCCGGACTCTCAGGATGACCAGGGTCCATGACATGCTCCAGATACCGTCCGTCCTTTACAATTCCTGTACGGTTCATTCGACCTCCTGCATCTTCACCCAGACCCATTGACCGAGTTCGTAATAAGCACCTCAAAGGATCGAATCGAGCCTATCTTTTTTATCAACCTTTGTCAACCCTATGGTTGAATTATCCAAATGGTGCAAAGAGAAATGATAAGAGTTCATATTTGCAAGCCTTAGTTGATCTCTCGAGCGATGATGTTTTCTCAACAACAGGGTCAAGATCATAGAGGGAAGGAAATCTCCGGTTCCATGATTCATCTTTTTTATTGTTTTGACTTTTTCAATCAAATTTAGTAAATAATATCATGCTTTTGACTTGCAGAAATAAAAGGCGTGGAGAATAAACGAGGTTGATGAAAAGAAGTTTTTTTTGAACCTTTTCCTAAAAAATGACCACTTATATGAGTGACGGGGCGTGTGCAGGCAAAGATTTTGAACTCTTGCGAAAAATCTCTGGAGGTGATGAAGAGGCTTTCAGACAACTGTATAACCAGACCCATAAAAGGGTTTATTATTACCTTTACCGGTTGCTTCGGGAAAAGTCCTTGGCAGAAGATGTCCTGGTGGAGACTTATACGGAAGTCTGGAGGGGGGCAAAGAATTTCAAGGGTAAATCGCAGGTGACTACATGGATGATGGCCATCTCCAGAAACCTTGCGATGAACCAGTTGAAGAAGATCAAAAAACATGAAGACATTGATGGTCTTCCAAACCTTTCAGATGGGCTCATCCCGGATACAGGGCACCTCGATAGACAGAAGCTCCTTAAGGAGGCGATGCTGAAGCTCTCCATTAACCACAGGGAGATTTTAGATCTTGTATTTTTTCACGAGATGACCTATCAAGAAGTTTCAGAGATACTGGACATCCCTTTAAGTACTGTTAAAACAAGGGTCTTTTACGCAAAAAAGGCATTGAGAGGGATTCTGAACCAAATGGGGGTTAATAAGGTTGATGTATAGTCCTGATGAATTAAGAGAACTTATTCCACCCTATCTGAACGGGAGGCTTTCGGAAAGGGAGAGGCAGGAGTTTGAACAGACACTCGAAAAATATCCTGAACTGAAGCATGAACTTGAAGAATTTTCAGAGATAAAAGAGGCCTACAAAAAAGTTGAACACCAGATCCCCTTGCCTTCTCCCAACCTCTATAAGAGGATATGGAGAAACATTCAATCCGAGGCGAAGGTGTCAACGGCTTATGTGGGAAAAAGGTATATAGAGAAGTTACAGGAGTTTTTGAAAGGCCTGTTTTTGTCTCCCCGGCTCTCCTGGGGGGTTGCGGTCGCTCAGTTTGTCGTTATTATAATTATTGTTGTAACACAGTTAGGGTGGGATGGTTTCAGGACATTAACCTCAAATGATATCCCGCAAGGAGAGGGGATTAGAATCAATCTGATTTTTAATAAGGAGTCGAAGGAGAGGGAAATCAGGGAAGTTCTCAACAATGTTGGAGCAACGATCATCAAAGGCCCTTCCCCCGAAGGTCTTTATACCATCCTGGTAAAAGAGGATCAGGATATAGAAAGAGTGCTGAAAGCTCTGAGAAAGACCGAAATCGTCAGATTTGCAGAAAGAGCTTATTAACCCTGTTGTTGCATTAAATTCGGCGATTGGATTCATCAAACCCTTACCCATAGAGGGACGGCTGTTAAATCAATGTCATCCACTGGATCAACCAAATAGTGACCCTGTGGAATAGGTTTTACGTCTTCTCTGAAAAGATAAAACTCCCAATAGTGGAGCAAATAATACGTGATGCTATCGAGTATGATTCTTATTCCACAGGGGAAGGTATCATCAAAAGGGTGGAAATTGCCTTTTTATGGTGGTATGCAGTTGATTCAACCGCATCTTTATGCAACAACAGGGTTAATAATACCGTAGTTTCATTCATTACAATTTTATAGGGCGTGATTCTCGATCAGACTCTCTATCCAACTTGATAAAAGTCACACCTTTCAATGGGGCGTCGGAGGAGCACTCTACGTTCTTATATCTGGTCTTTTTTATTTGAGGAGGGATTATGAGAAAAAGCTTTTCCTCCATTTTCGGAGAGATGGGGTTGTCTTTTTTTCTTCTTTTTCTGCTTATTCCTTTTATTTATTGTCCGGTTTGTGCTCAATCCAATGAAGCGAGCGACTCTTTCATTCAACTCCTCACACCACAAGAAAATACTGAGGTCATTGGCAAAAAGCCCCTGATCAAATGCTTCATCAAAACACCCTTCGACCCTCAAAAGCTTCTTGTTCTCCTTGACGGAACGGATATTAGCGCCCTTCTCGATATCACCACAGAAGGGTTTGAGCACAGGCCGATAGGAGTTTTAACTTCTGGTGATCATACCCTTAGCGTCACAGCTTATACCCAGGATGGAAGGGAATTGAAGCGAGAGTTTACATTTTCATCTCGCCATTCTAAGACCTTCGAGGAGGCTTACACCAGTAACGAAATCACAACCCTTTACGAAAAATTATTAGGAAAGTCAGACGAGGCGAGCAACATCCCTTCCTGGAAATTCGAATCTAATTTAGGAAATGAGTCTAAGTTGAAGGAGAAAGAATGGGAATTCACATTCAAAACGAATGTAAGATATTTTGACCAGAACCTTCGAGCCACTCCCCCTACCGAGAAGGGTTTTAGTCTTGCCAATTATCTCTTTCAGGGAAGATATGCCGGCAAAAGATTTAGTTTCCTTGGTGAGGCAGGAGATGTCACAATTGATGAAACGTCGAACACGGTTCAGGGCCTTGCAAGGAGGGGAGGGAATTTGGTCCTTCAATTTAAGGATTTAAATTTGCAACTGAGGACCTTCGATGTAAAAAGCGAGCAGCTCTTTGGTTTCAAAGGCGGCACGGGTCTTGGGACCACACCCAATGACCATATCATGGGAGTATCAGGAGATATTCGTTTTTTCTCTGAAAGATTAAAGTTTAGAACCATCTATGTAAAGGGAGGGGAGGAGGGAAGTTCCCTTGGAATATCCACCGCAGGTGGTGCGAAGGAAGGGGATGTTTTAGGGTTTCTCCTTATGACAGACTTTTTTAAAGGGAAACTCACGACCGAGGCAGAATTTGATCTTTCAAGGTTTGATAGTGATACCTCTGATGAGTTTCCCCGTAGACACGATAAGGCATATAAACTTAAAGTGGGTGGAGCTTTAGGCGATTATACTTACGAAGCATTATATGAATACTGGGGACCTGACTATGAGGTCGTTGGGAATCAAGGGCTTTCGAAAGACAAAGAAAGTTATGCATTGAAGGCAGGAGCTAATTTCCTTCAGATCCATTTAATCAACCTCGGACTTTCCCTCTATAATGACAATGTGGAAAAAGACTCCCTTTATCCAAGGGTTTATACCTATCAGGGGATGATAGACTATACTTTCAGCAAATTTAAGAGCCTACCTGTTGGTCTGAGTTACCAGAAATCGAGACTTGACAGTAAATGGGAACCTCTGGGAACTCCCTCTACAAGGACTGATACTGATACCGTGACTGGAAAAATTAACTATATCAAAGAGCCATGGAATTTAGGTTTTACGACAACCTACTCCCTTCAGAATGACAAAACCCATCAAAATAATGATACGACCACTGTTACCTATACCTTCACCCCTACATATACCTTGGAACATCCCTATCTCTCCATCTCTCCAACCCTTTCCTTTAACCGTTCGAGAACCCACCTGACGAAGGTCCATACAGACACCTATACCGGAACTCTTGATCTGAAGGGAAATCTCCTCCGTAAAAAAGTGACCTATGGAGTTGGAGGCACTTATATTGTGATGAGATCAAGTGATGGTTTAACGAGACAGGATACTCTGAGTTCGAACTTTAATGTTTCCTACCTCTTGTTCAAAAACCTCTGGGGATTTTTGAACCCTTCCATGGGTATCAGGGGACTATATAACAGGACCCATGACAGGGTGCTTCGTCAAACCACGAACGAACTCGCATTCTTCCTGGTGATCCAGACGTTAATGTCGTTCTCATTCTAAGGAGGACAGATTGATGAAAAGAATCGTTTACTTATTGATCATTCTCACAGGTTTTTTAGTATCTATTCAAACTGCAGAAGCCCAAACTATCAGCACATCTCCATCTTCTATCACCATCCCACGAGGGCTTCAGTCAGCGAGGTCGATCACTTTCAATGTAACAACTCCTTTGGGTTTGGGCTGTACCCTGGTAACTTCTACGGTTGGTGAGTTCAGAAGCGGAAATACACTCCTTGGCAGTGTGAATACAACTCTGACGATTCCTATAACAGGAACCTCAGGAAATGCCACCGAAACGATCCTGATACCAATTAGGGTCATTAAGATGGCTGAGCAACTGAATGTCAATCGTTTCCAGTATAGAAGAACATTTAATTTTACCTGTAATGTTCCGGTAGGGCCTCAGACCGCAACTGTTCAAGTATCCGTAACGGGCGAGGCGACCGCGGAATTCAGTATCACAAGACTTCAACTCTACTTTGAGAATCATAGGGCAGAGATCACGGTGAAGAGAAATCAGCCTGCACTGAAAGCCTATGCAGACATCCGGTTTGTAGGATCAGGGCTACTTAGGGGATACTGGGAGGTTGATGGGAGAATCCTTTCTCATGTGATCACGCATCTCGTTTACGGTAGGAGCATAACTCTTGAAAGCCCGGAGATTCCACCCCTTCCTACATTTATAACAGGGACGCATATCGTGAGATTTATTATTACAAACCCAATCCACACGGTAACCCCTCCAGAGGCGATCTATTTTGTGACGGCAGAGGAGTTCAGGGAAAGACTTCCTATCCGTCTGGTATATCCTAAAGATAAGTCTGAAATGGATTACTCTCCTATCACTTTCAAATGGGAAGAAAGGGAAAGAAAATCAGTTTATCTCGTTGAATTCCTTGAAGAGGGCGATGAAAAGCCCATCTTTTCGGCTTATGCAAAAGCACTGGAATACACTCTTCCTGAACCTGTTCTTAAAGGCATCTTTACTCCAGGGAAAAAATATTCTTGGAGGGTAAAGGGATTCGATGCGGATAATAACATCGTTGGGGAGAGCGCTCTCTTTCAGTTTACCTTCAAAGAACTCTCCTCTTTTGTCCCCGGACAGATCCTTATGGCAGCGGAGCTTTCTCAAAAGGGTATTGACCTGATCGGTAGGATCGGTGGGAAGTATAATCTCGGATTGATAGAGACATTTGATATCAGATCCCTCCGCCTGAAAATAGCTATCTTTCAAACCATGGAAGATATTTTTCGACTCATTGATGTCATCCTGAAAGAAGAAGGGGTTATTTTGGCCCAACCCAATTATATCCTTAGAACCATGTCGGAGC
>JBFMAE010000017.1:0-10089 GCA_040756085.1 Thermodesulfobacteriota bacterium
TATGGAGCACCTATTCCACCATGTGGGCCTCCAACCAAGGAAGCAGAAATTAGGTTTCTCGAAGAAGAAGCCAAATATCTTCGGGATGAGTTGAGCCATATTGAGAAAAGACTCGAAGAGCTAAAGAAATAGTTGTGGAGATTGTCTTTAGGTTAGGGTTAGGAAGCCCGTTTGGTTTAGGGTGAAGCAGTCAGGTTTAAAGATTTAGATCCTATAACATAACCAATGGACGAAACTGGCATCTTAACCCTAGCCTTTGGACTTACGACTTTTATTCGAAAGGGGGTGTCTTTATGCCAGGATTTGATGGAACAGGACCGATGGGAATGGGTCCAATGACGGGTGGAGGAAGAGGTTTCTGTGCTTTGCCATATAGACCTTATGGGCCTTATGGATATGGATTCCGAGCGCCCTATTATCCACCTACCGGTATGTCCCCATTCTATGGAATGCCATTCTATGGTCCTGTCTTTGGAGCAGGGCGTGGTGGCCTCCCGTGGGGTGGAGGCCGTGGCAGAGTATTCGGTGGCGGGCGAGGGTTCCGTCGTTGGTGGTAGTAAAAAAACAGTAGTTGCATGGGGGCCTTCGATGGAACCTCCTCCTTTCCTCCTCTCCCTTTGGGTGAGAGGATAGAGGTGAGGGAATTAAGTTTGATTTAAAGGGGGTGATAGAGATGCCAAGAGGTGATGGAACAGGACCCCATTGGGGAAGTGGCCCTGGAACAGGCAAAGGCACAGGAATGGGTGGATCTCGTGGGGGAAGAATGGGCGGCTCCAGAGCGGGAGCAGGTCCTGGGGGAGAATGTATCTGCCCGCAGTGCGGAACGACGCTTGCCCATGAGGCCGGAATTCCCTGTTCTTATAAAAAATGCCCCAAATGTGGGGTAACAATGACGAGAAAATAGCTTGTGTGATCAGAAAGTGGATCTGGTTTTAAAAATGAGTGAACGCATGAATGGAAGGTTAACTGTTCAGGAAAAACGGGGAGAAGTCAATCTCCACAGAAATTGTTTTGCCTGTAGTTCAAATGACGGAATAGGTTTAGGGCTCAAATTTTATAAAAATGAAGATGGGGCTGTCTTCGGAAATTTCTTTGCAGACCCGAAGTACGAAGGCTATTCGGGTATCATTCACGGAGGAATTATAGCTACTCTGTTGGATTCTGCGATGACCCACTGCCTCTTAATGGAGGATATCCCTGCCCTCACGGGAAGGTTGTCGATCAAATATTCTATCCCCATTCGAACAGGGACAACTGTGAAATTGGAAGCGAGGATTGTTAACCAATTCCATAAAATGTTCATTGTAGAAGGGAAGGCTTTGGTGGATGGGAGGAGGGTGGCAAGTGCAGAGGCCAAATATAGGACCATGAAAAGAGTGGTTAATCAAGGGGCAAAGAAATGACGCCATTTTCGTTTAAGGGTTCCTCTTTAGAAAATAAATTGATCGGGAACATTCTAAGAGAATATCCCCAGATGTCTGAAATCATGCAGAGACATTTTGGTGGGCATTGCCTGAAAAGACCAGGCTTTAAAATCCAGACGCTCGGGATGGCTTGTATTCTGTTTGGCGTCGATCCGAAGAGATTGCTTCAAGAATTTGAGAAAACTGAGCATTGATAGGCATGGATAAAAGACTTAATGACCTGGTGATTCTAATCAGAGGGGCAGGAGAGATGGCCTCAGGAGTTGCCCATCGACTTGCCTCCTGCCATTTTAAGGTTTGTATAACTGAAACTTCGAATCCTCAAGCCGTAAGAAGAGAAGTGTCATTTTCAGAGGCGATCTTCGACTCAGAGAAGGAAGTGGAGGGAATAACTGCAAAAAGGGTTGAGTCAGCAGATCATATCTCAGAAGTGTGGAGAGATGGGATGATTCCCATCCTGATAGATCCGGATGCGAAAGTCAAAGACTATTTAACACCCGATGTTCTTATCGATGCCACTCTTTCCAAAAAGAATCTAGGCACAAAGATCACGGATGCCCCCTTGGTTATTGGTCTTGGCCCCGGATTCCATACAGGGAAGGATGTCCATCTGGTTATCGAGACAAACCGGGGTCACGATCTGGGAAGAATCATTTCGAACGGGGAAGCTGAGCCGAATACCGGAATCCCTGGGGCCATCGCTGGCTATACAGAGGAAAGGGTAATACGGGCTCCAAGGGCTGGGGATTTCAAAGGCTTAAAAAAGATCGGTGATGGTGTACGGGCGAATGAAAAGGTGGGGATGGTAGGGAATGCTGCAGTGCGATCCAGGATTGCGGGTGTCATTAGAGGTTTGCTAAGGGACGGAACTGAGGTCTGGAAGGGGATGAAGTTGGGTGACATCGATCCGCGGGGAATTAAGGCCCATTGCTATACGATCTCGGATAAGGCCAGAACAATTTCCGGCGGAGTCTTACAGGCCATTCTGGAGCACTTCAATGGTTAAGTCTTCAGTCGAACAGAAATATATCTTTGGCCCAGTTCCTTCGAGAAGGCTGGGAAGGTCTTTGGGAGTTGATATTGTCCCATATAAAACCTGTACCTTTGATTGCATCTATTGTGATTTGGGAAGGACAACTCATAAGTCCGTATCTCGGCAATCTTATGTTCCTCCAGAAGAGATCCAGGGGGAATTGGAACTCTATCTATCAGTTTTGGATAAAAAGCCGGATTACATAACCCTGTCTGGCTCTGGTGAGCCGACGTTAAATACCAGCATTGGAGAAATAGTTCAAAGGATTAAGGAGATCACCTCTATTCCCATAGCCATCTTAACGAATAGCTCTCTTTTCTCGTTAGATGAAGTCAGAAGGGATCTCTCGGAAGCCGATGTCGTCCTTCCATCTCTTGATGCAGTCACTCCAGCCTTTTTTGAATACATAAACAGACCCCACACGTCCTTAAGAATTGAGGGAATCATTTCGGGTCTCATTCAATTTCGGAAACAATATCGAGGTCAAATTTGGCTGGAAATCCTCTTCTGTCGGGGTGTCAATGACGGTAAAGAAGAAATCGAAAAACTGAAAGAGGTTATCGAGAGAATCGAGCCTGATAGGATTCAATTAAATACACCGGTCAGACCGCCCGCTGAAGATTTTGCCTTCCCTTTAACTTTGGGTCAACTGGAGGAAATAAGAGAAAGACTGGGAGATAAGGCAGAGATTATCTCCGAATTTGCTGCACCTCTGGGAGAAGAATTTAATTCCGTGAAGGATACAGAGATCCTTAACTTGATCAAGAGAAGACCCTGTACGACGGAAGATATTTCTAAGGCTCTCGGACTCCGTATGGATGAAGTTGTGAAGCACTTGGATCATCTTACAAAAACAGGAACGATTCGGTATCGAATGTATGAGCATCGTTGTTATTACGAGAATGTTGCAACTGATTAAAAAGAAATAGAGGCATTGATGATTGTAGCAAATCGCAAATCACTTGATGAAATCTTGCTGATGATTAAACCATACAAGAAAGTCCTCCTTCTTGGCTGTAACGAATGTGTAACCGTCTGTGCTGTTGGCGGAGAGAGAGAAGTTGGAGTAATGGCTTCGGAGTTGAGGCTCTTCCGTGGAAAGGATGGAGAGGAGATTGAGGTTCGGGAGCATACCCTTGAGCGTCAGTGCGACCCTGAATACATTGATCAAGTCCGTTCCTTTGTAGGGGATTATGAAGCAATCTTGTCAATGGCGTGTGGTGCAGGAGTTCAGTATGTAGCGGAGAGATTTCGGACGAAGCCGGTGTTACCGGCTGTAAATACAACTTTCTTAGGAGTGGCACTTGAACAGGGAGTTTGGGCTGAGCGGTGTCAGGGATGCGGGACGTGCATCCTTGATAAGACCGGAGGGATCTGCCCCGTTGCCAGATGTGCCAAGAGTTTGCTCAATGGTCCCTGTGGTGGGTCGACGAATGGAAAGTCTGAGGTGGACAGGGAAACCGATTGTGCCTGGCAGCTTATCATAGATCGGCTCAAGGAGCTCGGACAGTTGGATCGGTATGAGGAGATCATACCAATCAAGGATTGGACCACTGCGAGAGACGGAGGGCCACGCAAGAGGGTGAGAGAGGATTTGAGGCTGTGAGTAGGGGGACAGTTAGACAGGCGTACCCCAAAGACTTTACCTAAAAGCCATTATAGGCTGCTTTTCTTGGTAAAGGGTGTTCTATTGACATTAGTGCTTTGAGGGAAATGGTGCCAAAACTAACTGAGAATCATAACGAATTCCATAGCGATGATATTGATCTGGTTCGAAGGGTTATGGAGGACATGTTTATCCTCTTGTTTTTTGATAAAAGAGCATGCCAAAGGATTGGTTTCGTCAATATAAGCCGCTTCATTGGCGAAAAACCAGGATGGTATCTCTGGACAAAAGACCAGAAAGGTGCCTACCTTTTAGAACTCATGGATGCAGTGTATTTCGATAAAGAAGTAGGTACTGATTATCCTAACAATATCCCTGGAGTGAGAGCTGAGTTTGTTCTTCGGTATTATCCCTCTCCGGAAGAACCACTTTTTGAAGATTTTGCTTTTATCGAAAGGGAGGTCCGTCTCGGACCCTATTTTGATCACACCGGGACCCCACTTATTGAGAAACAGAATGAGATTCATGAATCCCTTTTCGCAGTGGGGACTCTTGCTTTAGATTTCGATAAAGGACTAAACTTCGCGATACTTAAAATTTCCTCACAGGACCGTTGGATTGAAATCGTCAAAGAAGGGCCTATCGTTGAAACTGACCATAGACAGATAATAGAGGTCATTCCTGAAGGAACGATGGCCAGGAATATTCCGGGGTGGGAGTTGAGTTGGCATTTCTATGACAAGCTTTTATTAAGTTTTTGCTATGTTCATAAAACAATCCCCTTCGGATTAGGATTAACTGAGTTTCCAGGTGCTGTGTACCATACATATGCACAAAACAAGGTGATTGAAGCGGCTCACCCTAACGTCCGTGGCAGGACTCTGGAAGTGGGAGTTTTGCTGCAATCGAACCAAACACCTTCGATTGACCCAGAGAGTTTGAAGGCGGTCTTTTTCCGATCTATTCCTCTTTCAACAAAGAAGCCTGAATTTCAGGTTGACTGTTTTGCAGGTCTTCCCAAGGACAGGCATCCCTGGATTGACCCGGACTGGTGGACGGCTTCTTCTTGGTCATTTCCACCAGAGAGAGAAATCCAGCATTGCTGTTTCAGGGATCATTGAATCTTCATCAAGCAGGAGTGGACTGATGAAAATTGATAAAAGCAGAAGGGATTTTCTGACAAAGGATCTTCTTGCTCAAGCGATTCGGTTCTTTAGTGAACTGGCCGATTCGTATAAATCCAAAGAATCCATCGGGAAGAAAGAGAATTATTTTGAGTCTTTTGAGAACTGCTATCCCCTCCTTTCGGAGGCTGGTGGCCTGCTCTTGGAAGAAGCGATCAAGCAGGGGATCGAGACCAAAGGGAAAAGTAAGTTGGAAATCGCTAAAGAAATATTTTCATCCCAGGTTCAAAGTAAAAGGAGAGTGGAAAAGGAGGTGAAATAGGATAACAGAGAAAATTGTGTTGATGATCTTCTGAAAGGAAGGAGGTTTGGACATGGAAGAAAAAACTGGAGAACGTTATGGAGAAGGGTATTTAGAGGAACGCAAACTGGTTCCCAGATGGCCTGCGCCATGGCCACAGATCGTGAATGTCCTGTTTCTCCTTGCAGTATTCTACATCAGCTGGTGGATATTTCAAGACCGCCGAGGGTGGCTGAGGATGTATACGCCCTATTTAGGCTATATGTATACCCGCTGGATCTTAATTGTTCTGATCTGGCAGGTTTATCTTTTTTACTACTGGCCATTCAAGCGTCATCAGCTTGAAAACTGGAATCCTGTGGTAAAAGGGATTGTCATGACGGCAATTACGGTTGTGGTCTTGTTGGTACTCATCAAAGGTTTCTTCGAAGGGATTCTGGGACATTTTGCCATGGCCTATTTTAACCCAGCCCGGACTATGAAGCTCCCCGGGATCACTGAGTTCTTTGCCGTAGAATATGCTTCCCTCGCTTGTTTAATGTTTGCTGCAATTGCCTCATGGCTGAGCCCTTCCTGGCCTGTAGCGATGGAGATGGCTCCCTGGCAGAATCTGAAACAACCTGTCTTGGGAACGACTGTGCTCGTCGTTACGTTCTTTATCGGGACCATCATTTATCTTTGCACCATGCACCCCCACATGGGGATTCTATACTACCCATGGCAGTACTTTGCCTCAATCGCACCACCCTACTGGGAGAAGTTTGCCAACACAGTCAGTGGAAATTTCCATGTGGCATGGATCATGTGCTGCACCATCACAGTCTGGCTGACCGAATCGATCTGGGAACGATATCCATTCCGGGCAATCAAGCATGATACGATCAGGAGACTGGTGGGTTTCTTCGGCATTATTGCCATCGCCTGGTGTTTTTTCCTGTTTCTCTACTTCGCCCAGGAGTTGTGGTGGGGGCCCGCCATCCGTGGAACCCGAATGGATTTCTCCCCGGATTGGCGCTGGCTCCATGTGGGGGAGACCATGGTCTTCTTCCTCATTCCCGCGCTCTTCCTCACGTTTTACTGTAATAATTGGCCCAGAAAATATAGTGTGCCGGTTAATTGGTTGATCCGAACGCTGATCGCTATTTTTGGAGGGATGGCGATTTACTGGATCTATTACAACATCGGCCATCTGACCCTTGGGACTCAGAAGGGCTATGCGCAGCCTGAGCAATTCCCTATGATTCCAACGATCTGGCTAATCAATCTCATGTTGATCAATTACTGGTTTATGGATAACTGGCCAGGATGGAAGAGGGTGAAGACGGCGGAGACGACATAAGCAAGGAGGTATTAAAATGAGTACTCAATACAAGGCTGGAATTGGTATCGGGATTCTTCTCAGTATTCTCATTTACTTTCTCACAATCTGGCTTTTGCCGGTCCTGGGAAAGTTGACATGGGTATTTACTTAGAGACTGCCTCATTTTTTGCCTGAAAGGTTAGGCAGAAAAGAACCAAACGAAGGGAGGTATCAAAATGGCAACAGAAGAGCAGAAACAAGGTGTTACCAGGCGTGATTTTGTTAAGGGGCTTGCCGTAGGCGGAGCCGCTGGTGCGATTGGCGCTATGGGCATTTATTCCTATGGCCCCTGGCGGAAGCGACATTTCGCAGAAGTCACATCCATGAATATCGATATTGGAGAATGCAAGAGCGTAAAAATCACGAATATCTCAGAAACGAGCTGGTTCGATAACAAGACATTGATGGGCGACATTAAAAGAGCTGGAGGATTGCTGGTCAACCAATATGAGTACAACTGGCCCCCTTTTGCCGATATGAAAGGAGAACTCGGGAAGGGCTCCTATGAGAAAGGCATAAGACATATCAAGCAATATCTTCCAAATAATCTGGAGGTAGCTTGGAAATTTCAGCTGGAGAATGCAGTGCATCCAGAAAATGCAGGGGGATATGCCTGCCTTATCGATGTTGAGCTTTTGGATGGGTCGCGAAAGAAAATCCTTCTCGATAGCGGTTGGTCTTTTGCCTGGACAGATGAATGCTTTAAGCGAGAAGGGATCGACAAAATGCTCACTAAAAAGGAGATCGACTATCTGATCATCTCTCATGAGCATTTTGACCATTTCTGGGGATTGCCAGTAACCTTAAAGTACTATCCAGAAATACCCCTTTATATACCTGAAGGTTTCTACCAGGAAGGGCTCCAGTATATTCAGGACAGCGGTTACAAAGGAAAATTAACTGTAACGAAACCTGGATTGACTCCCCTTTTCTCAGGCTGCGCCCTTTATACCTTCGCCATCCCTATTATCTGCCGGGTTTATGGGGAAGAGTCTCTGTATTTCAACGTCCAGGGGGCAGGGCTGGTTTCGGTGACCGGATGCTGTCACCAGAGTATCATTCAGTTTGCTGAGACTGCTCGCAGAACGATTAAGTTTGAAAAACTTCATGGGGTTTATGGAGGTCTTCACATCTCCCCCTTCGAAGATTGGGACCCAAAGTATGATGACTTAGTCATTGCTTTTAAGAATTGGGGCTTTGAGAAGGTAGGATGTAACCACTGTACGGGGATTGTAACAGCTAAAAAGTTTATCGAGTCTGGTTATCCGGTAGTGAAGGGTACGGCCCGGTTCAGATCAAAAGATACAGCCTACCTGGGCAATGGGGATACCATTGAGTTCAAAGCATAAGGGAAAATCCAGATGATCATTTCGATTGCCAGTGGAAAAGGGGGGACTGGAAAGACCACCATCGCCGTTAATTTAGCCCTTTCGCTCCCCAAAGGGACTGTCCAATTAATGGATTGCGATGTGGAGGAACCTAATTCCCACTTGTTTCTATCCCCCTCTATCCACCAGGTTACCTCCATGGGAATTCCGGTCCCCCGAATTGATGAATCCAGATGCACATATTGCGGCAAATGTGCAAAGGTCTGTGAATACCATGCAATTGCTGTCATTTTGAAAAACGTTCTGGTTTTCGACGAGCTCTGCCATGGGTGCGGTGCTTGTTCCTATCTATGTCCTGAGAAGGCCATAATCGAAGTTGAGAGAGAAATCGGAATTGTCCAGGAAGGAAGTGCAAATGGAAATCCTTTTGTTAATGGGGTGTTGAACATCGGAGAACCAATGGCCTCTCCACTGATCCGAAAGGTTAAGGAGAGGATTCAAAGGGATAAAATCGTCATTCTCGATGCCCCTCCAGGAACAGCCTGTCCCGTAATTGAAACCGTCAAAGGAAGTGACTTCTGTATCCTTGTTACAGAACCAACACCCTTTGGGCTGAATGACTTAGAGCTGGCTGTGGGAATGCTGGAAACACTTCAGATCTCGATGGGCGTCGTGATCAATAAAGCAGATATCGGGGATCGAAAGGTATGGGACTACTGCAACTCGCAGAGTATTCCCGTCCTCTTGGAAATCCCGATGGATCGGCAAATAGCAGAGTCTTATTCAAAGGGGATTCCCATCGTTGTTGAGAATTCTTCCTATGTTCCTCAGTTTCTAACCCTATTTGAAAAGGTGGAGAATCTTTATGAGTCAAGTCGAAGAAAATAAACCAAATCTGCCCACAGAAGAGAGTTTGGACGAGAATGTGGGTTATCTCGTTTATAACGAAACCCTGATAGACCATTTCATGCATCCGAGGAATATCGGAGAGATCGAGAATCCTGATGCCATGGCAGTGGTCGGTGATTCGACCTGCGGAGATTTCATCAGAGTCTATCTCAAGGTGGAAGACGGGAAGGTATCCGCTTTCAAATTTTTAACCCAGGGATGTCCTGGAGCCATTTCCACTTCCAGCATTGCCACGGAGTTGGCCATTGGGAAGACCCTCGAAGAGGCATTGCAACTTACAGACAATGATGTGATCCATGCAGCCGGAGGTATCCCGGCAAGGAAAGCCCACTGTTCTCTACTGGCAATCAAAGGATTGCACCAGGCGATTCTAAATTATCGAAATAGGTAGCTCCTGTTGAAACTGATCAGTTTTCCGATGAAAGGATTAAATCCAATCCAGATTGAGGAGGGTGAAGGAAAATGAAAAGGGTATTGACCATCCAACTAATTGTGCTGAATTTGATTCTTATTGGCCGGCTTGGAAATCCCTATTGCCAGGAAATCAAGAAAGAGAATTGTTTTTTCCTTACCAGTTTGCACTATACCGCCAAAGGCATGGGATATTGGTATGACAAGGCAAATGGCGGCCTGGAGATCGTTTCCGGTGTTCCCTATTCCAACCTCGGATGTAAGAACTGTCATGTGCCTGGATGTGACCGATGTCATAAGGTGGAGAAAGATAAGACATTCAAATATTCAACCGAGGCGGCTAAAAACCAGACGATGTGTTTACAATGCCACGCAAGGGAACAGGCCATTATGGGGATCGATCGCGCAGCCAAGCAGGAGGATGTCCATTTCGCTAAGGGGATGAAATGCATGGATTGTCATTCCTCAAGGGAAATACATGGGGATGGAGTTGAATATATATCCCTGAAACAGCCTGGTGCAATGGATACCAAGTGCGAGAAATGCCATCCCTCTGTCAAATCAACCGAATCTCATACCGTCCATGGGGATAA
>JBFMAE010000018.1:0-4325 GCA_040756085.1 Thermodesulfobacteriota bacterium
CATTCCATAATTTCCATGTTCTCCCCTTCAGCCTGTCGTCCAAGTTAGGGAGATCCCTCTCACACCGGGTCTCTTTCTTAAAGACTTTCTCCAATGAGCTGTTGCACCATCTCATTTGGAACCAGATAGATCTGTACGATCTTCGCATCCCTCATATACTTTTCCACGGGATACTCTTTTGAGTATCCATAGGATCCCATGACCTGGACGCAATGGGATGTCACTTCCATTGCCATATTTGTGGCAAAGACCTTTGCCATATTGGAATACCTTGCTCTATTTGGATCTTTCCTTCTGAGGGCCCATGATGCTCTATATACAAGTAGTCTTGCTGCATCAATCTTTGTGGCCATATCTGCAAACATAGCGGAAATGAGACTGTGTTTGATGAGAATTTTTCCCCCTACGACCCGGTTTTTGCAATATTGGAGGGCATATTCGAAGGCCCCCCTGGCCATTCCGACAGAGATCATTCCAGCCCCCAATCTGTTATAAGCCACAGTGGTCTGGAGGATTCGATATCCATCACCTATTTTCCCAAGGAGATTGCTCTTTGGGACACGAACATTTTCAAATATCACCTCACGATTCTGATCTTCTGCCATTCCCATCTTTCTTTCAATCTTACCAAAAGAAAGGCCAGGCGTATCTTTTTCTACCACAATAATGGCAGAACTTTTCTCCTCTAACTTTGGGTCAGCGGTTGCTACCACAATATAATGAGAGGCGATGCCGGCGTTACTCGGCCATGCCTTTACACCATTGATGATATAATGCTCTCCATCTTCTTTAAGAATTGTCTTCACGGTTCTGAATCGCATTCTCTCATCTTCAATATCTGAACCCGAATCTGGTTCTGTCATACATATACATCCAAGATTAACCTCCTCTCTGGATGCTAAAGGTCTTAGAAAACGTTCTCTCTGTTCGTCATTGGCGGCGATGATGACGGGTGTTTGTGCAAACCAGGTATCACCGATCACCGTGGCCACACCCCCATTGACGGCAGCAAGCTCTTCCAGGACTGCCATGGTCGCCATTCCATCCGCTCCAATACCCCCGTATTTAGGATCTATCGTTAATCCCATAAAACCCAATTCTGCCGCTTTCTTTAATATTTGACTCATATACTTGTGCGTGGCCCAATCGTCTTCGAACCGATCGTTGAAAGGCTTCACCTCCTTTTCAGCAAACCTCCTTGCCAATTCTTGAAATTGACGTCTCTCTTCCGAAAGTTCAAAATTATACATTCCCCACTCCTCTCTTATAGGGGAAAGAATTGCTCCCTCAGTCTGTTTTTCAAAACCTTGCCCGAATAATTTTTGGGCAATTCTTCCACGATGTGGATTATCCGCGGATACTTATAAGGAGCTATCCTCTCCTTCACAAATTGGCGAAGATCTTCTTCCGTCACTTTATCACTCTTCAGCATCACTGCGGCTGCCACCTCTTCTCCGAGGTCCTCATGAGGGACTCCGTAAACAGATGGGGGAGGGCATTTGGCAATTTTACCATTCTGAATATTTGCCATTCGGAGGCAGAGAGGGAACGCATCAAGTCGATCTTCTCTCCATCGACAGATTTTAAACCTACGATCAGATTCACCAGGACGGGAAAGAAGGAGACCATGGCCGCCATTGCCACCTTGGATGAGATGCCAAAACCGAACCATAGGATTAACAGGGGTGCGATAGCGATCTTGGGCAAGGTTTGGAAGGCCACCAGATATGGATAAAGGATTTTCTCCACCAGTCTAAATTGGGCGATGAGGGCTCCAAGAAAGATTCCTACAGTAGCTCCAATAGCAAATCCAAGAAGCACCTCAATAATGGTGTATTGAAAGTGGAGAAGATAGAGTCTGCTGCTAAGCCCTTTGATAAGGGACTTCAGGACTAAAGAGGGTGGGGCAATGAGGTAGATCGGGATACTATAAAATTTAACTACCCCTTCCCACAAGACCAGGACCCCAATAAATATGGAAGGAATCAGGATGGCCTCGGGGTAGGTCAGGATGAAACGGAGGGGATTTCTTGTGAATTCTTTAAATCTTTCTTTCATTCCAACCACCCTTGGACATTGAATTGTTGCCGTACCCTCTTGGTATATCTTCCGAACTCATTGGTCCCCATCATATCGAGCTCTCTTGGCCGGGGGAGCTCAACAGGGACCACCTCGAGCACCCTTCCTGGCCGACAGGAGAGGACCACAATACGATCGGCCAAGAAGACCGCCTCGGGAATACTGTGTGTGATAAAAAAAATGATCTTGCGACTCTCCTTCCATATCCTCATCAATTCCAGATTCATATACTCTCTCGTCATGGCATCCAGAGCACCAAAAGGCTCGTCCATGAGAAGGAGGGAGGGATCATGGAGCAGGGCTCTCGCAATGGATACCCGCTGTTGCATTCCTCCGGAAAGCTCATGGGGATATTTGTCCTCAAAACCCGCGAGGCCGACCATCTTTAGGAGGTCTGAGGCCCTCTGACGATGAGTGGCTAAATTGAGATGAAGCACCTGAGCCGGCAAGAGGACATTTTCGAAAACGGTTCGCCAAGGCAGCAGTACTGGGTTCTGGAAAACGACGCCGATGTCCCGACGGGGGCCATTGACCTGTTCTCCCCGCAAAAAGATCTCGCCCTCGGTCTTCGGAAGGAGCCCGGCCAGTATCTTCAGCAAGGTGCTCTTTCCGCATCCGCTGGGTCCGACCACAGCGATGAACTCACCCTCATCGATCTCCAGACAGATATTTTCCAAGGCGAGGAGGGGTTCTCCTCCTCGAACGCGATAAACCTTCTTCAGCTCTGAGATCTGTATAAAAGGTCTATGGTTGTTCAAGGTTTTGTCCTTTGCTTCCTGCTTCATTGCTTGCGGACCCAGGGAATTTCATATCCTCCGATTCCTCAACCGCTTTCATGGTGAACCGACTGTAAGCCATGGCCGGACCACCTCCCATCAGGATGGCCATACGGCAAACATCCCAGATTTCCTCCTGACTGGCTCCGGCCCTGAGGGCATTGTTCACATGAGCGACAATGCAGTACTTGCACTGCCTGGCAATAGCCATGCCGAGGGCAATCAACTCCTTCACCTTGACCGGAAGCACACCTTCCTCCAAGGCCGAATCCCGAAGTCTTTCAAAATCGGCCGCCACACGAGGCAGGGCCTTTTTCATCTTTTCTTCGTATCGCTTCACCTCATGTCGAATCGCTTTTGTTTCCTCGGACACCTTTCACTCCCTTTCTAAACCAGAGCTTCTGCCACGATGGCTGTAATATCCATGACCTTAAACTTTCCCCTTCCTTCCGCAACCTGGCGGCCGAAACTGCTCTACCCCATTGCCTCCAGAACCACTTCTGTGATATCCATCACTTTGAGGTCGATGTCTTGCTTTCGGGCATAGCCCGAAATGGTCCTGATGCACTGCTGACAGGATGTGACCACCACTTCTGCTCCCGTATTCTGGATCTCTTCAATCTTTTTCTGAGCAATGGCAGCGGAGAGTTCAGGATCGGTCATCTCGAGGTCACCCCCTCCGCCACAGCAAACGGATGACTGCCGATGATGCTTCAGCTCCACCAGCTTCAGTCCGGGAATCTGTCTTAAAATATCTCTCGGTGGATCATAAATGCCGCTATTTCTTCCCAGATCACAAGGATCATGGTAGGTCACTCTCTTATGGAACCCATGATTGAAGGTGATCTTTCCCTCATCGATCAATCTCTCCATGAATTGGGTCGAATGAAGCAATTCTGCGTTCGTATGGTACTTTTCTTTCCACGTGTGGTAGCAAGAAGGGCATGCAAAGACCATACTTTCCGCACCCACCTCTTCGACCTTCTCTTGATTATGTTCCACCAATTCTTTCATTTTTTCCGGCACTCCCATCTGGATGAGGGGAAACCCACAACACCACTCTTCTCCTCCCAGGATGGTAAAGTCTACATTGCTCCTCTCAAGGATATGGACGAAGACCTGGGGAATCTTTTGTACAAGTGGAAAGAAAGCAGCCACGCATCCCACGAAATAGACCACCCGTGCCTTCTTTTTTTCGTATTTATGATCCGGCACGTTTTTTAGAAAATCTACCCACAGAGATCGCTCCTCATTCGGCTCGAACGGATTGCCATATTGGGCAATTTTCTTCAAGAAGGGCTCAAAAATCTCCGGTAAGTATCCTTCTTTAACTAACCGCTTCCGCACAGATTCTATGATCTCAGCAATTAGAACTCCCGCCGGACAGCTAACTTTACAATTCATACACATGGTGCAGGCATAGAATTTCTCGGCCAATTCTTTGTTAAAATCCTTCTTTCTGCTTAACCG
>JBFMAE010000019.1:0-4336 GCA_040756085.1 Thermodesulfobacteriota bacterium
CCCCCCCTTTAGAAAAGATTAGAGAAACCACCGATTCAACATCTATTTTCCGAAGAGCTCTTTCAGGAGATCCTTTTCCTTCTTTTTCTTGGAAGGTTTCCCCGATTCCTCGGAGGTTTTTTCTGAAAGGAATTTCTCAATCCCTTTTTTCAAGATAGGACCGAGCTGTTTGCTCAGGGCCCCTTCGTCGAGGCCGACACTTGGATTCTCGGTGGTCCCTTTAATCTTGAGGGGGATGATTGTCCACCCCTGCTCATCCTCCAGGAATTTTATCGAAGCGAATCCTTTGGTCAGTCTTCCTATCAGGTTCGGAGAAATTTTAAGCTCCGTCGGTATATCCAGCTTCTTCTCGAAATCGACCCAACCTTTCGGGGAGACTTTAAAAAGGGAGGAGGTGATCCACCCGTCCAGGTAAATCTTTTCTTCCTTCACATCAAAATTGAATAAGCCCTGGTCAAATCCGGGATGTTTCAGGGCGGAGATGCCGGTAAGGAGCGCGATGGCATCAAAAATCTGAGATTGTTTGATCGCCCCCTTGCCGAGCTTCGCCACCGCCTTTCCCTTCAGGGTCTTTTGAATGGCAGAGGCCTCTTCCCCTGCAAACTGAAGGTCACCATTGATAGACCCATCCGCGGTGAAGGAACCTCCACTGGCGAACTGGAACTCAAGAGGCTCCACCTTCATCGCTCCTTTCACATATCGGTAATTCATGCGCAGGTCCTTGATGGTATATCCCTGATATTTTGCTTCATCAATCGTGATCTGGCCCTGGGCCTTGAGCTTCTTCGTGAGCCCACCCTCAGATGGTTCTCTCTTCTTATCCTTCTTTGGAGGACCCTCTTCTGGAGCCTTCTTCCCGCCGCTTAAAGCCATGAACTTCTGAAGGTCGAGACTTTTTGCATGAAGATCGGCTGTAACATCCGGTGCTGATGAATAGTCTTTGACCGTTGCAGAGAGGTCAAGGCCATCCTTTCCAATCCATGCTTGAAGAGTTGCCCGAACAGTCTTTTCGTCCATGTCAATCTTCCCTGAAATCTTCACCTCCATCTCCTTCAGGCTGGCCTTGATCTCCTTGAGGGTAATGCGCCCAAATTCCATCCGTGGAGTCCTATCCTTTCCTAACCCTCCTTTGAACTCACCATTTAAAAAGACAGAGACATCGGGTAAAGCCTTTCCCTCATCAACAAACGTCAGATGGGCATCTCGAATGAACACCCTGTCTGTGACGATGGAGATCGGAAGTTTTTGAGGTTCGGGCCTGGAAGGTTTCTGAGGCTCTTTCGAAGGCTTTTCGGTTATGTCACTGAAGTTGTACTTCCCCTCCCGGTCCCTCTTGACGGCGATCGATGGGGAAGCGATCTCTATCTTGCTGATGACGAGTTGTCTCTTCAGAAGGGGCAAAAGTCGGTAGGAGAGGATAAACCTCCCAGCTTTCAGGAAATCCTTCTGTCCATCTCTCTCCTTGACACTCAACCCCTTTGCGACAATGCCTTTAAAGAGAGAAACATTGATCTCATCCAGGAGGATCCTCCTCCCGATTGCGGTTTCAGCCTTTGGGAGGAGGATCGACTTGAGCTTATCACTGGAGAGATAGCTCTTGACAAATAGACTGAGCCCAACGACCAAAAGAACAAGGGCCCCGACAACAATCACGGCTATTTTGAAGACCTTTTTCATTGCCCATCCTCCTTCGCCACGTGATCCGCGGCATTGGTTCATTCAGGCATAAAGCATTAATGGAAGTTTATTAAAATTTTAAATCAAGTCACTTGAAATTGGCAAGCCATTCTGAACCTTCCCTTAACCCTTGGGACGAGAGTGACTCGATCATGGAGTGAGGATGGAAAAAACTTATGAGGGGAGAAGAATTTCATTTGATTTTTCCACCATATGATTTATAAATGAAATGATCCTAAGTGAAGGGAAACCATCATGAGAATTCGAAAGGCAGGAAAAGTTCGAGACGGACTCTGGCTCTTAGGCTGTAAAGAATCAGGGGTCTATCTTCTTCAGGGAAAAGACGGCTCCATGCTCATCAGCGGAGGCATGAGCTACATCGTGCCGGACCTGCTCCGTCAATTCAAGGAATTCGGCCTTGCTGAGGAGAAGATTACAAAGCTCCTGATCCTCCATTCCCACTTCGATCATGTGGGGATCGTCCCCTTCTTCAAGCGCCGTCATCCCGGGATGGAGGTCTATGCCTCCGCAAGGGGATGGGAGATTCTTCAGATGGAGAAAGGGATTCAAACGATCAACGAGTTCAGCCGGACGGTTACAAAACGAATGGGAAAGGAGGAGATCTACTCTACCAACGATCTGGATTGGCGGGACGATGTCAAGGGGAAGACCGTCCGCGAGGGAGATCGAATCGACCTGGGGGATCTGAAGATCTCCATCCTGGAGATTCCTGGCCATTCCTCGTGCTGCATCGGGGCCTATGTCCCGGAGTTCAAGACCCTCTTTCCCACGGACGGAGGAGGTATTCCGTTCGAAGAGACGATCGTTACTTCTGGAAATTCCAATTACACGAAGTATCAGGAAAGCCTTGAGAGACTCAAGGGACTTGAAGTGGAATACTACTGTGCAGACCATTATGGATATGTCACTGGAGAAGAGGCCAGGGGATTCACCTTCAGGACGATCGAGATGGCAAAACAACACCGGACCCTAATGGAGGAGGCTTACCGCTCCACCCGGAATATTGATCTGGCAGCCCAGAAAATGATCTCTTACTTTTACAATGATAACCAGGGCTATTTTCTCTCCCCTGAAATCTTTCTCGATGTGTATCGCCAGATGATGAGGCACATCGCCAGCATGGTGGAGGGGAAAGAGGAGGGGAGGTAATTCCCCGTCTCCCTCATCCTTGGCCTTTCAAATCGAGCCGACCGGATAAGGGATGTGAGGAGACTCCATCCTCTTAAAGCGACTGGAGTTTTTTAGCCTTTTCCCCAGAATGGAAGAAGAATAAAGCTTTTTCAACCCTGTTTTTAGAAGATGGCGCTGGTCAGGTGAGGAAATAGGAGAAGCCCTTCAAGGATTGTTTGAGATATCGCCCAGTTCAAATTGGCCACTGAGAAGTTGCTTCAGTTTCCAGTGATCCTCCTCGACAATCTGAATAATCTTTAATCCATATTGATATCCCTCGGAATCGCCATACGAATGCAGGTCCTTCCAGATGATCTCGGCCAAGACCTCGAAGTTGGCCAGTTCGAAACCTTTGGGGAAGAGGACGGCAATATTTAATTTTAGGCCTGTCGGCATGTCCTTAATAGAATAAAGAAGGAGTCCTGTCTCGCTCGCATTGACCACCAGCCCTCCATGGGCATGGGGGTGATCCGTAACCCGATATTCAAGAGGCAAATCCATCAGCAATCGAGGATACTTTCTTCTCTCATTATAATAAGTTGAATTTCCCATCATCTCCTCACTATCGATATTTATTAAAAGTGATTACTTCGAAATACTAGTCCTGCGAGGGAAAGAATATATTTAAACAGCGGTATCGCTGGGCTGAGGATGAAAGATTTTCGCAGCCTATTTCTCACCCATCATCGCTTTTTTGAGGCGATCTTCCGGGGAGGGATAATGGACGACATTTCTTCTCTCAATGGGTAAGATCAGAGAAATGAATGTCATCGGTTTATCATCATAGACTTTAAATTTCATCATCCCTCTATTCTTCTTGATAATCTCCTTCACCAACTTCAATATTAAATCAACCGCCTCTTCTTGGTGAATGGCTGGAATGCCTGGTACGACCTCAATCGGTTCAACGGATTTCTCATAACCAGAGGAAACGATCAGAATCTCGATATATTTTCCATCCTTCTGGAGTTGGTCCTTCTCTTCACCCTTATAGGCTTCCATATCGAATAATCGGGTTAAAAATCCAATGCTCCCATTGGGGGGAGTGGAAATGAGGGTGTATGCAATGACAGAGTCTAAAATATATCTCAGCTGTTCATCGGGAACGATCGTTTCTGGAAGATCTTTCTCAAACTGTTTTTTAATAATCTTAATCTTTTTCTCTTCAAGCTGATGCTCGTGCTTTTTTAATACCGCTTCAATCAGGGTGTGCACGGTATTCTTTTTGATCAGAGGAGTAGTGAAATTGAGATAATCGCCAAAACAGTTCAGCAAAGAAATGGTTTTCTTAACATCTTCATTCACAATTTTATAGAAATGCTCCCCTAATTCCTGATCCTTAAACTGATCTCGCGAAAGAAAAGCAAAGGCTTTCATGGCAGCAAGTGTCCCTTTAATTCGGTTGACCAGTTCTATGAAATAAAGGGAGAGGGAAGGTCCAATCTGTCCATTGGGATGGGTTTTTTCT
>JBFMAE010000020.1:0-7290 GCA_040756085.1 Thermodesulfobacteriota bacterium
CATGTTCGCCTCCGGTTGCTTCCCACCCCGCCTCACGGCGACGCAGTTACCTTTAGCTATCAGGAGCGGGCATCTCCTGAGAAAGGACTTTCACCTTTCTGGTCGCACCTGCTTGCAGGCGCACGGACTCCTGCTTCCGCAGGAGTGACGGATTTGAGACTTTTACGAGTTCATCAAATATGGGTTTTTTATCTTTTGTGGATGGAATTAGATATACTCAATCGTGCTCGGAGGTTTGGGTGTCAAATCGTAGAGAACTTTCACGATAGATGGGATTTCGTTGACGATTCGTCTCTGAATTTTTTTCAAAATTTCCCAGGGAATCTCTGTCACCTCTGCCTGGATCGCATCTTTGCTTTCCGTTGAGCGAATGGCGATAATATTTCCAAAAGACCTTCTTCCCTCTTCACCTCCTGTCACACCGGTCGCCTTATCACTTAAGAGAACGGCGAAGGCCTGAAAGGGTTTTAATGGCCCAACCTCCTCTTCGACAATCCTGACTGCTTTTCGAACAATCGCCGTCCTCTCCGGCGTCACCTCTCCGATGATACGCGTGGAGAGGCCTGGACCTGGGAAGGGCATCCTTTCGAAAACCTCTTGAGGAAAGCCCAAAGCCTTGGCCACTTCTCGTACACCATCTTTATAAAGATCCCTGAGGGGCTCGATCACCCTAAATCCATAGATCTGGGGATCGATGCCAATCTGCTCGAGAATATTATGCTGGGTCTTGACCCCTCTTTGGGTTTCAGAAATATCGGCAGCAATGGTCCCCTGAAGTAAAAATTTTGCTCCACTCTCCTTGACCGCTCTGCCGAGAACCAAATAAAAAGTATTTCGAAAGGCTTTCCTTTTCTCCTCGGGATCAAGTATTCCTTTGAAGGCACTGAAGAATTCCTCCTGGGCCTCGATCAGGTGGACGGTGACTCCCAGTTTCTTAAAGGTCTCAATGACTGATTCAGACTCCCCCTCCCTCATCACACCCGTATCGATAAATACCGTCTTCAGTCGGTCTCCAATGGCCCGATGGCCCAGCAATGTCACGACCGAGCTGTCCACCCCCCCTGAAAGGGCATTGATAGCCTTTTCTGATCCCACCTTCTGTCGGATTTCCTCAATTCTTTCTTCAATAAACTTCTTAGTATCCATCCTTCCCCCTTAATCCTTCTCATAGAAAAAATCTTATCGGTGAGACCCTTCGCTTTGCTCAGGGTGAATGCTATCCTCAAAATATTTTTAAAATCGAGTTGGGATCGCATTCACATTTTAAACTTCCCGAAATCTTCCGGTTTCATATTCTCAATAATCGTTTTCAATTCGTCCTTTTCCTCCAAAAGATTGGAGGCAAAAAGTCCAAGTTGTTTTGTTGTTTGAATCACCGATTCAGCAACAAAGATAGGAGCCTTGACCCTTACGGCCAGGGCAATGGCATCACTGGGGCGGCTATCAATGATCCGCTCCTGCCCATCCACATTGAGATAGAGATTGGCATAGAAGGTATTGTCCTTTAAGTCATTGATAATTACACGGGTGATGGATACCCGAAAGGTATCTAAAATCTGTTTCATCAGATCGTGGGTCATGGGACGAAGTGTCACCACCTCTTCGAGAGCCCTTGAAATGGCTTCCGCTTCAAAGACTCCAATCCAGATTGGCAGGGCCCTTTGTCCGGCGAGGTCCACCAGGACCACCACAGGGTTCGAGGCCTTGGGATCAACTACAATGCCCATCACTTTAACTTCCATCAATCCCTCTCCCATACCATTCCTTTCAAAAAAAACCAATTCTTCATGACGAAGCGTCACTCTCGAACAATGAAAATGCTTCGGTTAAGGTTACGAAGCCCCTGCCTACCGGCCCCGGTCCCGACCGGGGGCGGGGCAGGCAGGCGTTTGGTCTATCGTCAGAGAGTTACGTTAAGATCTTGGACCAACAACGTAACCGAATAACAAAACGGTCCCTGAACCTAATATGGTACAGGGCGGGCGTCTTTACCGTTACTTTGGGACGGAACCCTTATTTTCTACGTAATTCATCATGCCCAGAGGGCACCCACGAATGATGAAAATGATCACTGCGAACGAATTTCACGAATAAAACCTATTCGTGTCATTCGCTGTCATTCGTGCTATTCTTTTTTATTTTTTGAGTAATGTGTTTGCACTAATATATCTCCGGTCCCAAAATTTATTATATTCTAACCTGTATGGCATGGATGTCAACCCTATGGCAAAAAATAAAAGTTCATAGGGTCGTTGAGTCATTGAGTAAACCCCGTTAGAAAGGGCAGGGTTTTGACCCTGCCCTTCACCCCGTGAGTAAAAGGATTCTTGGCCTTTGCAGCCGATCGAAAAACCAAGGGGCATGCAAAAATGAAGATTAATCCGTACGTTTCTCTACGGAGTAAATAAGAAGCTAATGCTTTCTAACGGGGTAAATAAGAAGAGAGTGGTAGATTGGTAGCGTCGGCATTTATTGCCGACGATTTTTTGTTTATGGTGAGATCAATTCTTGGCGAACTTTCCGACGCCGGTCTTTTGGAAAAATGAGGGTGACCGTCGTCCCTCTCTTCAACCGGCTCTTCACCTGGATGCTTCCGCCCAGCTCCTCCACGACTCTCTTAACGAAGGTTAATCCCAATCCCATGCGATCGGGCCGGGTGGAAAAGAAAGGCCTAAAAATGCGGTTAAGGTTCTTTTTTGCAATTCCCTCCCCTTGATCGAAGATAGAAATCCCCACGCTCTCATCCTCTCCAAAGAGGACTACCTTCACGGTCGCCCGTTTTCTCCCTGCGGGTTTCTTAGAAATCGCCTCCAGGCTGTTTTTTAAAATTTGAGAAAGGGCCCTGATCACCAAGCCCTTATCGATGAAGAGACACCCTTCTCCCCCTAAAGCCCCCGTCTCTAAATTGAGAGAAAGTTCCTTCTCCGCCGCCTCTTTGGAAACAATCTGGAGTGCTGCCTCCGCCACCTCCTGAACCTTCTCCCTTTGAAAAACAGGCCTCGGGATCAGAACATACTCCTCCACTCTCTGAATCATCGTTTCCAATCTCTTCGTCTCCCGAAGAATCTGGTCGAGATAGGATCTGCTTTTCTGAGAAGACGATAACGCCTTCAGGAGGCGCTGCGTATATCCTCCGATGGAGACGATCGGATTTCGAATCTGATGGGCGATCTCCTCCACCATCATGCCGAGGTTCGCCCAATGTTCCATTTCTAATCTTTCCCTCTCCATTTTCTTCAATCGATGAATCTCCTGGAAGGAAAAGGTTAAAAAAATTTCTCCCTCCTCCTTGAAGGAAGCGGTGGAGAGGTGGACGAAGACTTTTGCTCTATCCTTCTGTCTTAAAAGAGCCTCCCCCTGAAAACCGTTTTTGTAAAGGGTGAGGTAGATGATGTTAGGGAGGAAATAGGTCAGATCCTCTTCCAGAAATAGGACTCTGATCCGCTGCCCTTCCATCTCTTCTTTCGTATAACCGAAGAGACGTTCAGTGAACCGGTTGTTGTAAAGGATCTTTGAGTGGACATCGGTGATGATAAAGGCCACTTGAACCAAATCGAGGAGAGGATGTCTGCTTTTCAAAATCTCGCTCATCGTTGACTCTATCGCTATGCGCATAGCGCTAAGCGCTTAGCGTTTATTAGGGTGATCTCATTTTATTCCATCCTTTAAAAAAGTCAACCCTTCGACTGAGTTCACGCCGAAGCCTTAGGTGCAGTCGAAGGGTCAATAGAAATAACAGAGATTGGAGAGCTCTGAAAAACTATCTTTCGCTCTCTGATTTCACACCTGCCTGCCGCAGGCAGGGATTTCAAAAAATGATTACACAGATTTTTCTGGTTTTTCAATGAATTTTGGGCTTTGTAATCGGTTCATAATCCATGTAATTAGAGATTTCTGAACTTTTTCAGAAATCTCGATTGTCTCCCTTGACAAATTCATGGAATCTCGTTAAGAGATAAGCAATTTATTAATCGGAAGGAAGAGAATCAATGTATTGAAAAGAGGTATTAGCATTGAGTCTCAAGGATCGGATCTTTCCAAAAGAGATCAACTTCTATAAGATGCTTTCTAACCAGGCCTCCAAAACCCTTGAAGGAATTGAAGCATTGGGGACCTTCGTTGAGAACCAGACTCCGGAAAATGCAGGACAGGTGAAGAATATTGAGCGAGAGGCCGATGAACTTCGAAGGGTTCTGGTGGAAGAGCTCCACAAAACATTTGTCTCCCCGATGGACCGGGAGGACATATTTTCTCTCTCCAGAGCGATCGATGATATCGTTGACTATGCCAATTCTACTGTTGATGAAATGGAGATTTATGAAGTGTCCTCTGAAGAACATCTCAGGGAGATGGTTAACATTCTGAGAAAAGCGGCTCGCGAGATAAGTGACGCTGTCAAGATTTTAGAAACCTATCCCAGCATTGCCATGGAACATGCTGTCAAAGCTAAATTCTATGAGAATACTATGGAGAAGGCCTATCACACCGCCCTCGCCAGCTTATTTAAAAAAACGGATACGGTTTACATGCTGAAGATGAGGGAGATCTATCGACACCTCAGCAATGCTGCGGATCGAAGCGATGAGGCGGCCAACATCATCTGCAGCATTGTGATGAAAACAACCTAAATCCAAATAATGTTTAAGGAGCGTTTCACTTGAGGAGCACTTCGTTTAAGGATCACTACGCTTAAGGCAAAATAAATGTTCAGCCTCAAGGCCAAAGGCCGCTCCTCGAACCTCAAGGGATCATCGTGTCAACCTCAAATTTGATTAAGAGTCGCATATGAAGCTTCAGACAGAGGTGTTGATTGTTGGGGGCGGTGCGACAGGAGTTGGGATTGCAAGGGATTTATCGTTCAGAAGGATCCCTTCTATTTTGATTGAAAAAGGAGATTTTGCCTCCGGTGCCTCGGGGCGAAATCATGGGCTCTTTCACAGTGGGGGAAGATATGCTGTCTCTGACCCCGAAACGTCTCGTGAATGCATCGCTGAGAATAGGATTCTCAGAAAGATTGCACCCCATTGTATTGAAGAAACAGATGGTCTTTTCATCTCTCTTCCTGAGGACGGTCTTGATTTCAGGGGGAAATTTCTTCGAGCCTGTGAAGGGGTGGGAATTCAAACTACCCTTTTGTCTCGGGATGAAACCCTCGAATTGGAGCCTGAACTCAATCCCGATCTCCTCGGTGCTGTGAAGGTCCCCGATGGGGCGATTGATCCATTTGTCTTAGTTTTAGAAAATGCCAAAGATGCGGAAAAACATGGAACAAAAATCCTTCTCCATACAGAAATTACCTCTCTCATTCTGGATAGGGATAATGTAAAAGGGGCGAGGGTAAAAGATCTCCTCCTAGGCGAAGAATATTCTATTGAGGCCTCCTATATCATCAATGCCACAGGAGCCTGGGCGAACCAATTCCTGAAGCTCGCCGGCCTTCGTATCGACATGGCTCTCTCTAAGGGATCTATGCTGATCACCAACCAGAGGCTGAGTCACAGCGTCGTCAATCGTTGTAGACCTGCTTCAGATGGCGACATCATCGTCCCAAATCATACGGTATCCATCCTGGGAACTACATCCATTCGTTTGGAAGAGGTTGAAAATTTTGAGGTGACTCCTCACGAGGTCTCCCTCTTAATTCAGGAAGCATCGAAGTTGATCCCTGCCATCCAGGAGGCTAGATTTATCCGGGCTTATGCAGGCATCAGGCCTTTATTCCAATCCGAAGAAAAAGGGAATGACCGTGCTATCAGCCGAGGATTTGTCCTCATTGACCATGGGAAAAGAGATGGAATACAAAATCTGATCACCATCACGGGTGGGAAATTGGTGACCTATCGGTTGATGGCAGAAAGAACTTCTGACCTTGTCTGTCAGAAAATGGGGGTTAATGTTTCCTGTTCGACCCATCTTAAACCCCTTCCAAGTGCAGGCAGGCCTTCCGGGCTGAAAGACCGATTGAAAAAGATGAGTCAGTCTGTTTCTGCTGGGAATAAAGAGATCCTATGTGATTGTGAGTTGATCGGAAGGGAAGAAGTTGAAGAGTTTTTAGAGGAAGGGAATTTAAGAAACCTCCAGGATATTCTTCATCGAACACGTCTCGCCAAAGGGACATGCCAAGGAGGGTTCTGTGTCTATCGTCTCCTCGGGGTCCTACACGATTTGAAAAATGCAAAGGGAGAATCCAATAAGATATTGAAGGAGTTCCTCGAGGAGAGATGGAAGGGAATCCGGCCGGTTCTCTGGGGAATATCTCTCAAAGAGGAAGAGTTGATCGAATCGATTTACAAGGGAATCTTTAATTTTTAGGGGCCAAGGGATCCAGGGGTCAAGGATTCCAGTGAAATACTCTTGACCCCTTGAACCCTCGAATCCTTGAACCCTCTATTAAAAAGCTATGCACTACGATCTGATCGTTATAGGGATGGGTCTTTCCGGTCTGATGGCTGCCAAAACGGCTGCTGAGATGGGGAAGAAGATTCTCATCGTCGGAAAGGGGATGGGATCTCTCTATCTCTTCACAAATACGATCGATGTTCTGGGAACCGTTCCAAAAGGAACGGGGTTGAGTGATGGCTTTTCCCAATGGTTGAAGGATCATCCCCAACACCCTTATTCAAAAATGGGGTGGGAAAGGATGGAAAAAGCCCTTTCTTCTTTCAATTCTTTATTTCCGCCTCCTTACTCTTTTCAAACGGTTGGCAATGGAAATTGCCTCATTCCTACAGGTGCGGGAACACTTCGATCCACCTATCTCATCCCAAACACCATGGTGGCCGGGGCCTCTCTCAAAGAAAGGGAGGGGCTCATCGTCGGGTTTAAAGGTTTCAAGGATTTCTATGCCCATTATGTCGCCGACCAGCTAAACTGCCGGGGAGTGACCCTCTCCCTCCCTGAAATCCTCACACGGGAGATCACCGCCACTGCCCTTGCAAGACTACTTGAGAAAAAATCGGTCAGACAGACAATCGGTACGGAAATCAGGAAACATCTCAACAGTGAAACACGGATTGGCCTTCCCGCAATTTTAGGAATTCAAGATCCCTCTACTGTAAAAAAAGACCTTGAGGAGATGATCCGGGCTGAGGTCTTTGAAATTCCCACCCTTCCTCCTTCCATCCCGGGGATAAGGATCTTCAACCGTTTTAAAGAATACCTCATCCAGAGAGGGGTTACTTTCCTCTCAGGTTATTCTGTTTCAAAAGCGATTTTGAAAGGAAAGAAATGTGAGAGCGTAGAAGTGCTCCATCCGCCCACTTCGACTCCTCACTCATCGGATCGCTATAT
>JBFMAE010000021.1:0-2958 GCA_040756085.1 Thermodesulfobacteriota bacterium
CGACCGGGTTGGAGGAAGAAAAGTGATCAGCTTCTCCTGCCTCTTTTTAGGTGGAGGAGCTTTTCTTATGGGTAAGGCTGAAAACCTCACTACGGCTATTATTTTTTTCAGCCTCGTGGGTGTCGGAGCCGCGGCTATGTGGGTTCCCATTGTTACCCTCCTCCAGACTTGGTTTGGGGTAAAAAAGAGGGGTTTGGCTCTGGGCATCCTTTCCCCGAGTTATGGAATGGGTACTGGGTTGATGGGGTTGATCTTACCAATGATTGCATTGAGATATGACTGGAGGCTCGGCTGGGCCGTCCTTGGGATTTCAGGATTTTTGCTGTTCATCCTTAATGGATTTCTCCTCAGAGATCAACCAAAAAAGTTAGGCCTTTCTCCATGGGGCGAGTCGGTTGAAAAGGTGAAAGGGATCATCCCCCCCTCCAAGACAATAAACTATTTTGAGATCCTGAAAGAGCTTCGATTCTGGATGATTGGCATCTCCTATTATGCCATCTCTTACGGAACCTATGCGATGCTGGATTTTATCGTTGCCTATGGAGCAATAGAGTTGATGATTCCCTATCCCGTTGCCTCTCTTTTTGTTACTGCAATCTCCTTCAGCGGTGTGATCGGGGGGCTCCTCTTGATGGCCCTTTCTGATTATATTGGAAGACAGAAATCTCTGGTGATCATTCAGACATTATATGCTCTGAGTATCCTGTCTATTATCTTTGTAGGAAAACATATCCCGCTTCTGATGGTAGGGATGGGATGCTTCGGGTTTCTTTATGGGGCGATCTGGCCGATGTATGCTGCGTGTGCCAGGGACTATTTTCCAAAGGAAGTTGCGGGAACAGTCCTCGGGCTTCTGACCATTTTCTATGGCGCAGGCGCAATGTCTAGCCCAGTGTTGACAGGTCATTTAGCCGATATCACCGGAACCTTTCGATGGTCCTTTGGCCTAGGGGCTTTCATCTCACTGATAGCTGCTTTCTTGATAGGATTTTTAAAAAAACCGAGAGAATTCGAAAAGAAAGAAGATTGAAAGAATTCTTTTTTTTATGGTAAAATTATAAAAAAAATGAACTTTGTTAAAATGCAAAGTGGAAAATGTAAAATGTTTTACTCATTAAGAATTTTTAATTTTACAGTTTTAATATTCTATAATGTGGGGGGAAGAAAAGGTGTCTAATCCAAGGATATTAGTCGTCGATGATGAAATGATCGTTTGTGAAAGTTGTCAACACATACTTGAGGAAGAGGGGTATGAAGTGGAGATTGCTCTCAGTGGGAGGGAGGCCTTCAAAAAAATGGAGGAGGATCACTTCGACATCGTCATCACCGACCTAAAAATGCCAGAGATCGATGGCATGGAGGTGTTGAGGACATTCCGCAAGGAATATCCTGATGCGATCATCATCATGATCACAGGTTTTTCTACTGTGGAGACTGCGGTTGAAGCCATGAGATTGGGAGCCTTTGACTACATTCCTAAACCTTTTACACCCGATGAGGTTTCGATTATTGTGAAAAAAGCTCTTGAAACGAAAAACCTCCTACTGGAAAATATCTATCTACGCCAGGAATTACAGGAAAAATACGGGTTTCACAACATTGTTGGGAAGAGCAAGAAGATGCAGGAGATCTACCGGATCATTGCAAAAGTGGCCACCACTGACAGCACTGTTCTGATCTACGGTCAGAGCGGAACAGGGAAGGAATTAATCGCCCGGGCCCTCCATTTCAACAGTGCGAGAAGGGATAAGCAATTTGTTCCGGTGGACTGTGCCGTTCTCTCAGAGAACCTTTTGGAGAGCGAATTGTTCGGCCATGTCAGGGGGTCTTTCACCGGTGCTATCACTAACAAACCAGGGCTTTTCGAAGTAGCAGATGGAGGGACTGTCTTCCTCGACGAAGTGGGAAATATCAGCTTATCCATTCAGGCAAAACTCCTGAGGGTATTGCAGGAAAGGGAGTTTACACCCGTCGGAGGAACTAAGGCAAAGAAGGTAGACATTCGGCTCATTGCTGCCACCAACAAGGACCTCGAAAAGATGATCAAGGAGGAGACCTTCCGGGAGGACCTCTATTATCGAATAAATATTGTTCCCGTCTACCTTCCGACCCTGAAGGAGCGTCAGGAGGATATTCCTCTTTTAGCTGCCCATTTTCTTAAGAAGTATGCGGAGGAGATGGGGAAGACGATCAAAGGGTTCACACCAGAGGCCATGGAGAAACTGATAAGGTACTCATGGCCAGGCAATGTAAGAGAGTTGGAGAATGTTATCGAGCGAACTGTGGTAATGCTGGAAGAGAAGATGGTTCGACCGGAGCATTTCATTCTTCCAGGTCAAAAAGAGAAAGAAAGTTTGGATGATCGCGTTCCAATGACCAGTGAAGAGTTGAAAGAAATCAAGAAGAGGCTGAGGGAAAGGGCAGTTGAGGATATCGAAAGGACATTTGTCCTCAATGCGTTGGAACGGCACAATTGGAATGTAACCAGAGCAGCAGAAGAGGTAGGAATGGTTAGGCAAAATTTTCAGGCATTGATGAGGAAGTATAACATCCGGGCGGGAGAAGAATAGTGATGGAATGATGGAATAATGGAAGAATGGAATGATGGGAAAAATCTGTATCTCTTGCAGTTAGTGATCATTTAACCACTATTCCACTATTCCAATATTCCAAGAAAGAGCGAAGCGTAGTGTCAGATTTTTTTAAATGGTTGATTATAGGTTGGTCGATTGTTGTAGTGGGCATTGCTGCCCTTGGCTTAATTCTTATTGTTAACTATGGAGAGGTGAAAAAGATTGAGACAGATGATGTAAGTCTATGTTTTATCATTGCTTTTTTCTGCTGGTTGATCCCCATAATTGCCTTCTCTATTTTAGCACGCACCTTAGGATTCTAATTAAAATATTCAGTTGCATATTTTTATTATTCCTAAAAAAAATAATAATTTCAAAATATTAT
>JBFMAE010000022.1:0-3856 GCA_040756085.1 Thermodesulfobacteriota bacterium
CAGACTTTTAACGAAATCAGTAAAAAAACTCCTCACCTCTGCAACCTATCGCCTGGAGGGCCTCATCATATTCAAGATCTACATCAGGCCGGAGGGATTCCTGCGCTGATGAAGGAATTGAGCCGCGGAGGTTTAATTCATCAAGACGCATTGACAGTGACTAGAAAATCGGTCGGGAAAAATATTAATGGGAAAAAGATCCTTAACCCAGAAGTGATTCGCCCCCTCGAAAGACCTTATCATCCCATTGGAGGTCTGGCCGTTCTCTTCGGTAATTTAGCACCCCAGGGTGCAGTGGTGAAACAGTCGTCTGTTGATGAGACCATGCTCAAACACCGGGGACCTGCCAGGGTCTTCGATTCCGAAGAGAAGGCGATCAAGGTCATCCTTGATGGAAAGATAAAAAAAGGTGAAGTCGTTGTCATCCGTTATGAAGGGCCGAAGGGTGGACCCGGGATGAGGGAGATGCTGGCTCCAACCTCTGCCATTGTCGGCGTTGGGAGAGACCGCGATGTTGCGTTACTCACAGATGGCCGTTTTTCCGGGGCAAGCCGTGGGGCTGCAATCGGCCATATCTCTCCAGAGGCTGCAGAAGGAGGTCCTATTGCGGTGGTGAGGGACGGAGATCTCATTGAGATCGATATTCCCGAAAAGAGACTGAATCTCCTCATCTCCGATAAGGAGTTGAATAAAAGATTATCTCAGTGGAAACCCCCAAAGAAGGAGCTAAAGGGTTATCTCAAACGGTACGCAAGACTGGTTCAATCCGCACACACGGGTGCTACCTTCGAAGAATAGGCACGGCATAGGGGCCTTCTCGGATGAAGGCCATGGTGGGTTCGATTCCCTTTTCACGGTATCGATAAATTGCAAGGAGGACAGCCTTCTGAACCATCTCCTGTGACTTTTCAAGAGAGGGGTTCTTTCTCTTTCCTTTCAGAAAATCGAGGCCACAAACTCCGGGCAGGAGGCAGTGGTCTTCTTTTGAGATTTCGAGTGTGCAATAAATCAATCCCTCCTCCCCCACCTTTCTGATCACTTTTCCCCAAACTTCAGGCTCCCATTGATCTTTTGTAAATTGCCAATGGGGGGTTCGTAGCAATTCCAGATATCCATCCGGTCCCTGGAGTTTCAACAGATGGATCAGTGTCTTATATTCAGGTGATCCAATGGGTTCCATGGGATATCGATTGTTGGCGGCAATAATAATGATACCTCCATCCTTCACAGCCGGAAGAACACCCACCCCTGCTTTTCCCGTTTGATAGTGATCCCTTCCAACATATCCACCGTGAGTGAGGACAATATCGAAGGGCCCATCCAAAGGTATCTCGGCATAACCCTTGATCATTTCAAATGCCTTCATATGTGCTTCTAACAGATCTCCGGTAAAGACACGGGTGAGTCGCAAATCCTTGTCGAGATTGACATTGACAATAAAATCGACTCCAACGGTCTTCGCTACCTCAAGGGCCTCCTCATGACAGGGGTTCCCTTCGAGGATAAGGTTCGTAGCATGAGGATCTTCAAGATATTGGGGGCCGTGAAATCTCTGGATCGTTTTCAAATCGACCAGTCCCGGACAGATGGACTTTCTCCCTCCTGAGATTCCGGTCATAAAATGGCTCTCGACAAGCCCTGTGGTGATCTTCAGATCGGAAAGATAGAAGTCACGATTAACATAGACATGGGTTCCCCTTCTCGTATTTCCAATGCTCTCCAAAAGATCGTGGTTCTCGCAATCGTGGTCTAAAATCGTGAATTGCTCAACAATCTCCTTTCCATACATCTCCACCTTCTCTTCATCCGTACTGGCTCGATGCATTCCTGTTGCGACGATGATGTTAATATTCTGCTTTGGGATACCCGAGGACTCCAGGCGTTTCAATATCGGCAAGAGGATACCGTTCTCTCCTTTGTATGGAACGGGCCGGGTGATATCCGAGACGGCAATCGCCGCGGATATCCCTTTGGCTGGCTTCCCTTTTTTCTGGATCACCTCCTCCAGAGTGGGACTGCTGATAGGGTTTGATAAAGCATTTTCAATCGCTGCTCTGGGATCAGGAAGAACGGGCACATCCTTCATGCCTAGTTCAACACAGCTCGGGGGAACGGCGATCTCTAAAGCATTCGGACCAAATTCCACGGAAACTTTCTTCCAGCCTTCTGTATCGACCTTCTTAACAGCCTTTTTGATTTCAGGTCTCATCGTTTCATCTTCGGTGAGTAAGAAGAACACCTGTAGGGAACGGTTTCAAACCGTTCCCTACCCAGATCACGGAATCAGATTCAAATCCCCGGTAAAAGCCGCTTCCAGCACTGGCTTCATCAATCGATCCAAATCCCCCTTTTCTCCATCCATTGGAGTCGGCATATTCTGAAGTTTCATCTTCAGTTGAGGATTCTTTGCAGCGGTAAGCATCCTGCGGACATGTTCCTTTGTAGCTCCTGCCTCTTTCAAGGTCGTTGGAAAGTTCAGGTCCTTTGCAAAAGCAATCATTCCGTTTGCCACAGCCAATCCCAAACTCCTTCCGCTCAAGTTCTTAATCTCCGCTCTGATATAACCTGCTTCCCTAAAGATTGCACCAACGGTCTTTAATTGTTCCTGGATCACCGGAGCAAAGAGGACGGTATAATAAGGGTTTAATAAAGCGCATGCCCTTCCATGGCTGAGGATATCAATTAGGGAGAAGCTTCCCAGATGGGGACCACTCGTTCCTCCGAGCATAAGTGTATATCCACCGAGATCGGTTCCCAGTCCAAGAGCAATTCTTCCCTCCAGATCTCTCCTGTCCTTTTTGGTCTTCTGGAGGCCATAGACCACTAATCGAATGCATAATTCAGCCACTTCCTTCACCTTTTCATAGGCCGGGCCCTTTGTCCCCATAAAAACCTCCCAGGCATGAGCAATTCCATCGAGGCCACCATCCAGAGTCAGGCTCAATGGTGCATCGAGTGTGATCTTATAATCAAACACGGATGCCGGAGGGACAATGGCTTCATCTACAATAAGTTTCTTCTGCCCGGTGACAGGATCTGTAATATTTGAATATTTTGTCAGGTGGGCTGCGGAACTAGAAGCTGTCTGGACAGCGATCACGGGCATCACCGATCTGCCGGTTTGTTCCTTCATCTTTTTGACATTTCCCACTCCAAAATACGGCTCTATTGAATCGGCGACCCCGGCCCCAGCTCCAAGAATCTTCGTCACCTCTTCAGGGGTGTATGTGTTTAGAACGGCGGCAGCTTTGCTTGCATCGATGGTACTTCCTCCTCCCAGGGCAACGATCACATCCGATTTTGACCGAGCTACCTGAAGGCTGATCCGGTAAACATCCTCCCGTGGAGCATTGGGTCGAGCCCCATTGATCGTTACAAATGCAATCCCATTGGATTCAAGACTTGACTTGATTTGATCAAAGGGTTTTTCGTTCCAGGGATGTCCTTGCCAAGTCACAATCAAAATCGCTTTCTTCCCATATTTTCTGGAGTAACTTCCGGTTGCTTCCAGAACATCTTCACCAAAGGAGTACGAATCACCCTTCCAATCTTTCAAAACCTTCTTTGCTCGATCCATATTCTCCTTCATTATCAGAGGGCCTCTTAACTCAGAACTTTATGCCCTGCTCGTTATGCGCAGGCAATCAGCAGGGATAGCGCTTACATTCTATCAAAATAAAAACTCATCTCAAATTAATATGAAAGTTCAAATTCTGTCAAGAATAAACTCTGAGATTTCTGAAAAAGTCCAGAAATCAGAGAGCGAAAGATAGTTTTTCAGAGCTCTCTCTGTCAATCCTTGACATCCCCGTCAATTCGTAATATTTTTGTTGACGGCTCCTTTCTGGTTGTGTTG
>JBFMAE010000023.1:0-4245 GCA_040756085.1 Thermodesulfobacteriota bacterium
TTCGATTCCACCCACTGTCCATTGATGTAGTTTTTGAGCCTTGTTACCTCCATCTCGGATCCTTTCTAACCAATATTATTTCAGCTCCCAACTTATAAATTCGAATTTCGAAGCTCTAAATTCGAAACAAATTCAAATATTCAAAATAGAAATGACCCAAACAGAAAATTTTTGTATTTCGGAATTTGGATTTTGATATTGTTTCGAAATTCGAAATTAGGATTTCGGATTTTCATAAAACTACCGGCCCATCATAGAGGGGAGGAAGAGAGCAATCTGAGGATATACCGTGATCAGAAAAGCAACGAACAAAATAGCTATTAAAAATGGCAAAGCCCCCTTAAAAACCTCTTCCAAAGGCGCATCTTTCGCTATGCTGGCCACTGTAAATACACAGAGCCCCATTGGAGGGGTGATCAACCCTGCTCCCATCATGAGGACGCATATGACTCCAAACCATATTGGATTGAATCCGAGATCCAATATCACCGGGAAGATAACGGGCAATGTTAAAACCATCATTGAGATAGCATCTAAAAAACAGCCGAGCAGCATATAGATGAGGACGAGGATGGAGAGAATGATATATTTTGAAACTCCGAGTCCAGCTATCCAAATGGAAACCTTCATCGGGATCATTGATAGGGCCAAAAAATAGCTGAACACATTGGCACCCGCCACTAAGAAGAGAACCATTACGGAAACACGGGAAGCTTCAAAAAGAGAATAGAAGAGTATCCTTCGGTTCAACTTCCTTTTCAAGAAAGCCATTAAAAAGATCAAAGTTGCTCCAACTCCTGCCGCTTCATTAGGAGTAAATAAACCTGTGTAGATCCCACCGATGACGAGGATAAAGATGACGATGGTCTCCCATATCCCCTTCAGGGCGGATATCTTCTCTTTCCATGTCACCGCTTCAGGTCTGCTTGGAGCTATTTCTGGATTGATTTTCACCCAACCATATAAAATTACTATGAAGGCACCGGCAAGGACGAGACCGGGTAACATTCCAGCAATGAGAAGTTTTCCTATGGACTGTTCGGTCAGCATGCCAAAGATCACAAAGCCGAGGCTCGGTGGAATAAGAAAGTCGATCGTAGCTCCGGCTGCAACGGTGCCAGCAGCCAGCATTGGGGAATAGTTGAACCGTCTCATTTCTGGATAAGCTACCTTACCAAATGCAGCTGAAGATGCTACGGATGAACCCGAGATTGCAGAAAAACCGGCAATGGCTCCGATCGTAGCCATTCCAAGACCTCCGGGTAATCTTCGTAGCCACCTATCGCATGTATCGTAAAGGTCACTGCTAATTCCCGAAATCTCTGCATAGCCACCCATGAGGATAAAGAGAGGGATGATCGTATAAGGATAGTGATAGGAAGTTTCATAGACTGTTCGAGCTACCAAAGGAAGTGCTGCTTGAAGGGAGGTAAGATAACTAATACCGAGAAATCCAACAAACATCAAAGAAAAAGCAATTGGCATACCCAATATCAGAAAGAAAAAGAGTAGGCATGAACCGAGGATACCTACCATTACAGGATCCATTAGGATGTCCCCTGGAAAAGTTGTTTCAATGCGCCCACAAGATCGATCAAGAGCTCAAGGCATACAAGGAAAGCGGCTAATGCCACAAGGAGCCTGAAGGGATATTGCGGAATTCTTAGCATATCTGAGACAGTACGCTCTTCGATCCCGACTTTCCAGCCCTGCCATGCAAGGATAGAAAAGACGAACAAACTGAGAAGAACGGTAAGGATATTAATGACCAACCGCGCGCGAGTGGAAATTCGAGAGATGAAAAGGGAAACCGCCACATGGGACTTCACCTGTTGAGAATAGGCGAGTCCCAGAAGGATAAAGACCGCCAACATGTACTCTGATAACTCTACAGTACCTGGGATGGGATGGTTGAATATGTCCCTACCTATCACATCACTCGAGGTGATCAACATCAAAGGGATCAAAAAGACTGCACCTATTCCACAGACGAAACGATTGAATTTTTGTATCCCCCTTTTCAATCTATCCAACCATCCCATCTTGTTATCCCCTCCATATTAACTTAAAAATGAGTTTCGTCCAGCGGTAAGGGTAAGGATGCCCGTATCGTCAGGACGATGAACGTTAAACGATAAACGATGAACCATACATTATCTTTTTTGTTCATTGTCCATTGTTCACTGTCCATCGTTCAAAACGGGCCTCGTAACCGTAACCCTAACCAAAAGACCATTTGCATGCTTTGTGAGTAACAAAGGCGTTATGTGAAATCTATCTCCATTCAGGTGGGAAGGCAACTACTTTAACATCCCTCTTCTCACATTCCTCGTTATACATCTTCACCACCTCTTTTGCTGGAAGTCCTTTCGCCTCTAACTCTGCTACCCACTTCCTCGTCATCTCTCTAAATCCTTCATACCAGCGCTCAGCCTCCTTCGGAGGAAGGGTATAGAGCTCCACCTTTTTATCTTCGATTTCCTTCATCATGGTTTTATAGACTTCTCTGGTTAAACCACCCGTCGTTTTGAATGGGTTATGGCATACATCCTCTACGATAGGTTTGAGGTTATCGGGAATCTTCTTCCAGCTCTCCATATTCATGATGGCACCCTCTGAAACACAACCAAATGTCGTCACCACTCCATGCTTTGCCACCTCATAAAATTTGAAGGCGAGGAATAGAGGAGGACATGTGACGATTCCATCAACAGTACCTGTCTCTATCGCCAGATAGACATCACCGAGGGGCATGAACACAGGTTCCGCTCCTATGGCTTTGATATAATGGGTTTGATGGCCTCCTGGGGTCCTTATTTTGAGTCCTTTTACATCTTCGAGGGTCCGTACAGGTTTCTTCGTCCACAGGAAGGCCTGGATGCAACCATTTAATTCGATCATCTTCACACCCGGAAATTCCTTATGAAGAACCCGTTTGTACATAGCATTCCCAATGTCTACTGCGATATCCTTCCCATCTACCCAAGCAGCCAGTGAGAGAACATCTGTCAAGGGAAATCTTCCGGGGGTCCAAGTTGCAGTAAAATAACCCATATCTGAAAGGCCTTTGGCTACGATGTCATAATGTTCGGGTCCTTTCCCCAGGGCGGCACCGGCAAACATAGTGTAATTAATTTTTTCTTTACTCCTCTTTTTCAGCTCTTCAAGCATTGGAATCCAGACCGTTTTGACTTCCCTCCCGACAGGTGGGTGCCAGGTGCTGAATCTTATATTCGTCGCCTGTCCATAGGCAAAGTGAGTATGGGCCAATCCAGATCCTAATGCTATACCGCCAATCAGTGAATTTCTCAAAAAATCCCTTCGTGTGAATCCGTTACACATATCTTATCCCTCCTTTCTGGTTTCTCCCCTCTCCCAACCCTTCCGAGCGAAGAGGAGGAGGGGAAGTATGAATTCCGAAAAATTTTCACCTCCCTTCCTTTTCAAATAGGCTTAACCTTCGTTGATGACCCCTGTTCTTTCCACTCATTTTAAAGGAGAGGGTTCGCCTCTCTTTTTAATTATGCCAATTCCTATGATCAGAGTCAAAAAGTAGGTGGGCTCACCACCCATATCACAACCGTCTTCTTTTTGCCCGGGTTTGACCAGCTGTGAGGAACCTGCGATGAATAATAGAAACTTTCATTTTTTTTAATTCGATAGGCCTTCCGATTCAGATTGATTTCTAACTCTCCCTGAAGGACAATTCCGAATTCCTCTCCGATATGGGAATATGATCCTTTGGATCCCCCTCCAGGTTTAATCGTTGTATAGAAGGGTTGCATTCGTTTATTTTGAATATTACGAACCAGCATCTGGATCTTCGCTTCTCCTCGCTTAAAATTGATATTCACCCTTTCTGCTTCCTTGAGAACCACATCATTCTCCCCTGTTTGGGGTTCAAGGAAGAAATCAACCACCTTCATCTGAAGGGCGGAAGCGATCTTTTTCAAAATCATGATGGAGGGGTTGGCATGGCCCCTTTCGAGTTGAGACAAGTAGGCGTCTGTGCAACCGGCTTTGCTGGCCAGGTCCTTGAGGGTCATTCGATTGGCCAATCGGAAGGCCTTGAGCTTTTCAGCGATCTCTTTCATTTCGCCTTCTCATAGGTCTTGATTTTTCGCAACTGTTTAGCCATCTTAAGCAGCTATAGATAGTTGCGCTTCACTTTGTTCGAATAAAGTTGGTAAGGTGCCAGTTCTGCAGTAATCTTTAAGTGCCTTCTCGATTATGATAATAGCATCC
>JBFMAE010000024.1:0-5491 GCA_040756085.1 Thermodesulfobacteriota bacterium
GCAGCCAAGCAAAATCCACCGTTAGTCGCATACTAATTTGTTATGAATCGACGATACCCAACAAGACCATATGCCCATGATTTGGAGACTGTATCGAAGCGTTTTTTTGAAAGCTCTTTACCCAATGACTGGGTATCGGAAAAAGTATCAAATGATTATGGTGTCGATCTGAGAGTTGATATATTCGAGGATACCAGGGCAACGGGATTAGAATTTCTAGGATGGATAGGGGGACGTAGTTCAAAATATTCACAATTTGCAGCATAACAACAGCTACCTTTTCCCCTTCCAACAATCCTGCAGGCAAAGGCAGCCATTCCCAGTAATCCATGTAGCTCCCAATTCGATTTGGGTTTGCCGACTTCAGCCAGTTTTAAGGTGCGATCAGTAAGTTCTTTCTCTTTGTCAAAGGCAATCCGATAAACTTCGGCTTCTCTCTTGGCCAGCTCAGTCAGCTTCTCCTGGATGGTATTGCCCTCACCCCCACCCTCTCCCGCAAGCGGGCGAGGGAGAAATGTTGGTGAGTTCGATACCCGCTGTTCAAGGAGAGCGATCTTCTGGTCTTTGAATGGTCAAAAAACACTGGATTCCGCGTCAAGCCCGGAATGACAGAGAAGGGAAAGGAGCAATCGTTGGGCGTTACCCATTCGATCACGCCGTTGGCGTGACTCAGGGCAGACCCGTTCGACCCGATGAAGATTTATGATATTCTTTTGAAATGCAGATATCGGCGTGGTTCGAGCCACCCTTTCAAAAAGGGCTTGGAACATCTTTCTTCGTGTGCTATAAGATTAGGAGGAGGTGGGAAAAAGATGAAACTGGACCGAATCACCATCGACCCTGCGCGAATGAACGGCCAACCCTGCATCCGTAACATGCGTCTGACCGTTCGGCGTGTCGTCGAACTGGCGGCAACATATCCCGACCGTAATGAACTGCGAGAGGAATACCCTGAACTCGAGGATGAGGATATCCGACAAGCCCTCCTCTACGCGGCTACCTATCTCGATGACCGCATTGTCGATCTTCCTACGAGCCATGAAACTACTCCTTGACCAAGGATTACCCCGTTCGACAGCCAAACTCCTGCGTGAGGCAGGGATAGACACTGTCCACGTCAGTGAAATTGGCCATTCCACGTCTGAAGACGCCGTTATTCTTGAACGAGGGCGGGAAGAAGGCCGTACGGTTGTAACGTTGGATGCTGACTTTCATGCCTTGCTTGCCATATCTGGGGCTACGTCTCCATCGGTTATCCGGATTCGAATAGAAGGCTTGAATGGAGAAACCGCAGCGAACTTGATCCGAAGTGCTCTCATACGGTGCGAGGAAGATCTCAAACAGGGGTCAGTTGTAACAGTGGAACGAGGCCGGATACGCATCCGCAGACTCCCCCTAACCCTATGAGCAGAGAAACGTTAGAAGCGACTGATTGAGCACTGGGGAACGGGTACTTTACGGATCATTCGTGCGTGTGAAGGATCTGACATTAAGGTAAAGTTCTCGATTCAGGCCGGTTCATTTGTTGATCCAGAGAACATTTGGAGAACGTAGTTTCAAGGAGATCAAAAAGAAAAAGCCCTTTGATTTCAAGGGCCTTTTCTCAGCAAATTGGTGGAGGCGGCGGGAATCGAACCCGCGTCCGAGAACCTTCCGACAGAGCTTCTACATACATAGCCTGTGTTTTAATTTCGCTCTCCCAAACTCCCACAGGCAGGATCCCGGAAGAGTTAGCTTATGGAGATTCGTCCCTCACCCTATAAGCGTCGGAGAGGAACTATCCTGTCTTTCTGACATCCCGGCCTGCCCTACAGGAGAGAGCAGGGGGGACGCTGGCTGCCCTTAGGCAGCCAGGGCATAATCGTAGTTGGTTGCGATTATGTTTAATCCCATTTGTTTTACGAGCCAATGGGACCTCGGTATGCCACCCTGACGTCAACGATCCCCGTCGAACCCTTTTCGCCCCCTTTCCATATCTCTTTCCATTGTCTTCCGTTTGAGTGTCTCCCGTTTATCAAAGAGCTTCTTCCCTTTCGCCAGCCCCAGCTCCACCTTCACCTTTCCGTTCGAAAAGTAGAGGCGAAGCGGGATGAGGGTAAATCCCTTCTCCTGAACTTTCCCGACGAGACGGCGGATCTCCCTTTTATGAAGGAGAAGCTTTCTCGTCCTCAGGGGATCAGGATTAAATCGGTTTCCATGTGAATATGGGCTGATATGGACATCCACGAGAAAGACCTCTCCGTTCTTGATCGTCCCGTAACTATCCCCAATATTCGCCTTGCCCTCACGGAGGGATTTCACCTCCGTCCCCAGAAGGCAGATTCCCGCTTCCAAGGAATCTTCAATCGAATAATTAAATCTTGCCTTCTTGTTCTGACAAATCAATTTCTCTCTCATTTTCAATATTATTTTAGCTTATTGGGTTTTTTAAATCAATGATGAAGAATCCATCGCAGGCTAAAGCCCCTGCCTACCAGCAGGCAGGTGCGGCTACAAACTTTTAACTTTCTGGAATTCCGCATTCCGAAATCCCTGCCTACCGGCAGGCAGGCGCATTCGGCAATCGTGATTAAATCCGGACGGGCAGTTCGATGAGGAAGGTCGTTCCCTTGGGTTGGTTGTCTCGGACCCGGATATAACCGTTGTGATCGGCAACAATGGCGTTGACGATGGTCAGACCTAACCCGGTTCCGCTTTTTTTAGTGGAGTAATAAGGTTCGAAAAGCCTCCCTTTGTCTTCATCAGGAATCCCGCAGCCATTGTCGCTCACCTCGAGGCGAACCATCTGAAGTTTTGGATCGTAACTCGTCTGGATCTTGATCTCTCCTCCCTTTTCAATAGCGGCGAGGCTGTTCTTGATCAGGTTGATCATCACCCGTTTCATCTGATCCCGGTCAATATTTAAGGCGGGAAGGTCTTCACGAATAAATTTGAAATGGACATCCTTATGGGCCTCCTTGAAAAGAACCAAGGTCTCCTGAATAATCTCATTGAGATGGTTGGGGGAAGGCTGGGAAGCCGGCATACGGGCAAAGTTTGAAAATTCGTTGACCATTCCCTTCAGTTCCTCAACCTGTTTCACAATCGTCCGTGTGCACTCATCGAAGATGGCCCCATCCTGCTCGAGCTTCTCCAGATACCGTTTCCTCAATCGCTGGGCGGAGAGCTGGATGGGGGTTAAAGGATTTTTGATCTCATGGGCAATCCTCCGGGCCACTTCTCTCCAGGCAGCCATACGCTGAGCTTTGATCAGTTGAGTGAGATCATCGAAGACGGCAACAACACCGAGAGCCCTTCCCTCCTCATCTTTCAGGGTTGTCAAATTGATCAAAAGGGTGAGGGATTTCCCTTTCAGGTTTAGGGTGAGCTGTTTCTCAATGGAGTCCCTTTGAGAAGATTTAAGCTCATCCAACAATTTCTCTATCTGCTCCACATACTCCTTAGCCAGCACCTCGGAGAAATTCTTCTCCAGGATGGCTTCTCCCTTTATCTCCAGCATCTGCTCTGCAGAGGTATTGATCGTGGTGATGATTCCTTTTTCATCTATGGAGACCACTCCAGCCGCCACATTTTTCAGAACGATCTCCATATATTTTTTTCGTTGCTCTAACTCGGAGCGGCTCACCTGAAGATCCCCGGTCATCTGATTGAAGGACTGAACGAACATCCCGATTTCATCCGTGGCTTTCATCTGAATCCGAAAGTTAAGATCTCCTGAGGCAATCCGATGGGTGGCCTCTGCCAACTCTTTGATGGGGACGGTGATATCCTTGGATAAACGGAAACCAAACCAGATGGCCGAGAAGACGATGAGAAGGGTGACCATCAAAAGGGCCATCATATAGCTGAACTTGATCGGCTTTTTCAAAATCTTCAATTGTTTATATTCGACAAAAGCCTGTGAGATCTCTCGCATCTTGGCGGTGAGACTCTTCGGTATGAAATGTGTGGCAACCACCACCCCAATCACCTCCCCCCCTTCTGAAGGATTGAAAATCGGGGCGACGCCCGTGATCACCTCCCCTTCTCCCGCTGACAAGTTTCTGGATACTTCTTTCCCTGAAAATCCTGCTTCCAGCATGTCCTTCGGAGGATCAAGGAAAAAGGCTTTGAGCATGGGATCCTCTACTCTGACCGACTCTTTCTCTCCTTTTATAAATATTCCGAGGGTGCTGAGGTGATATTCCTTTCGTTTCACCTCAAGGGTTTCTCTCAGGAGTCCATTTCCCTTTTCCTCTCTGAGGCCCCCTTGTTGGGAAAGGTGTTTACTGATTTGTTGAGCAGTAGAAACCGTGTTATTGGCAAAATCTCGATAATAGCTCTGGGCAACCTCCAGAGACCCTTGGAGGGATTGCTCCACCTGGGCACTGAACCAGTGTTCAACACTGTTGGTGATAAACCCCACTGCAACAAAAAAGAGGAGGACTGTGGGGACGAGGGAAAGGCTAATGAAGGCCACCACCAGTTTGGTCCTCAGCTTCGACCCCAGGACCTTCCGCTTTCGCTCAAAGATCAGTTTGACCAGGTTTCGGATCACCAGAAAGATCAGGAGGAGGATCAGGATGATGTTGATATTGATCAGGCTGAAGATAATGATGTTGTTGGCGATGGGGATCGTTCCTCCCACCTGTGGGAATTTCATCTCGATGGTGGTGAAGACGATAATCAGAATGGAGATGATCACGATGATGATCAGCTCATTGCGTCGTCTTCTTGCTTCCGGGGAAAGCTCCTTTTTCATACTCATTTCATTCCCAGATCTTATGGCGGGAGAGTTTCAACATGCCAATTGGTTTCGAAGTCCCACAGGGAGACGAAAAAGAAAAGATACTCTAAATGAAGGGGAAGTCTCACCGGATACAGTTCAGCCTTTATGTGAAGTTGGGTGGAAACCCTGGGTTTGAGCTGAGAGGAAGGACGGATCTCCACCTCCTCGACTCTAGCCATCCACCCCTTGGCCTCCGCAAGATTGTGGGTCACATGAGTGGCTCCTCTTTCCCCCAATGTCACCCGATACTCCCCTCGAATGGGATCGTACTGGATGGTATGATGGAATTGAACAGAGGCCACTTTCCGGTTCTTCCACCAACTTCTCTCCTGATATAACTGAACATAAAAGGTGAAGATCGTCCGTATTCCAGTCTGGATCGCCTCCTCCATCTTCTCCGTGAAACAGTTCTCAACATAGAAACCGACCTTCCAGGCCCCGTTCGACCCCTTCACACTTACCTCTTTAATGGAGGCTTTCTGGCAGAAACCCGATAGAGGGAAAAACCAGATCAGAAGAAAGGTGAGTCCTCCAATCATCCACCGATTTTGTATCTTGTGTTTCATACGGAGGTTGAATATTAAAAATGTCAAATGTCGTAACATTTTAGCCAAATAAAGTGCCCGAAATTTTTTTTAAAAGTAGCACTGGCGTTTTTAGAAGCAATATGCTATATCATGGCCCATGGAGATATTGCTTATCATCCGGGGCCGAGAGATACGA
>JBFMAE010000025.1:0-6536 GCA_040756085.1 Thermodesulfobacteriota bacterium
AGTGAGGGTGATTCCTATCTCATCGAAAGAGTTGAACCGACCGGCTATCCGACCTGCTTATTCAGTCCTGGGCACTCAGAAATTAAAACGGGAGACCGGAATGACCCTACGACCCTGGTCCGAGGCACTGAAAGATTACTTCTCTACCTACCTTCTGCTTGCCTTGTCTGCCGACAAGAGGGCGTAGGCAGGAGAGACAAGTAATCAGACTCTTTTTAAGCTTGCATTTTTTCTAAACCCATTTTAAATTTCCACTAGATTCATATTGGGGGAACGGAGTTCACAATGAACATCTGTATCATTGGTACGGGTTATGTGGGGCTGGTGACAGGAGCCTGTCTGGCAGAATTTGGGATGAATCTGATCTGCGTGGATAATGTCGATCAGAAAATTGATCTTCTCCAGCAGGGAAAAATTTCCATCCATGAGCCAGGGCTTGAAGACCTGGTGAAAAAGAATATGAGGGAGGGAAGGCTCCGTTTTTCCAAGAGCATACCGGAAGGAGTCACATCAAGTCTGGTGATCTTTATTGCAGTGGGAACGCCCTCCAAAGACGATGGTTCTGCTGATCTCTTGGCCGTCGAAGAAGTGGTCAAGGAGATCGCCCAATTTATGAATGGCTACAAGGTGATCGTGGTCAAATCGACCGTTCCGGTGGGGACCTGCCGGCGACTGAAACAGCTGATCAAAGAACATCAACCGCAACCCATTCCCTTCGACATCGTCTCCAATCCCGAGTTTCAGAGGGAGGGATCTGCCATTGAGGACTTCATGCGGCCAGATCGAGTAACCATTGGTGCGGAGAACGAACAGGCCATCACCATCATGAAGGAGATTTACAGTGCTCTTTACCTCATCGAGGCCCCATTTGTCATCACCACTCTGGAAACCGCCGAAATGATCAAATATGCAGCGAATGCTTTTCTGGCCACCAAGGTAAGCTTCATCAACGAGATTGCCAATCTCTGTGAAATGTTTGATGCGGATGTCCATCATGTGGCCAGGGCCATGGGTTTAGATGGAAGGATCGGGAAAAAATTTCTACATCCGGGGCCGGGTTATGGAGGTTCCTGTTTTCCAAAGGACACCCGGGCCCTTTCGAGGATGGCTCGGGAAAAAGGGTATTCGTTCAAAATTCTGGATTCCGTCATCAAGGTAAATGAAGAGCAGAAACAACGGATGGTGAATAAGATCAAGAGAAAGGTGGGGGATCTTCCAGGCAAGACCATCGGTATTCTGGGCCTTTCTTTCAAACCCAATACAAACGATATCCGGGAGTCCTCATCCATTACGATCATCCAGGGGCTCCTGGCGATGGGAGCGAAGATAAAGGCTTTTGATCCAGCGGCTATCCAAGAGGCCAAAGCCATCCTTCCCGAGGTGGAGTATGGGAAGGATGCCTACGATGTGGCCAAAGGGGCAGATGCATTGGTCCTGGTGACGGAGTGGAATCAGTTCCGGCGGCTGGATCTTGATCGAATCAAGAAACTTCTGAAAAACCCAATCTTCATCGATCTGAGAAATGTTTATGATCCGGATCAGATGAGACGGTTGGGTTTTAATTACTGCGGGGTGGGAAGATAGGGGGTCATATTGATACATGCCGGAAAGGACTGGATCTTCGTCTCCGATGCCCACTTCACCGGACGAGACCCTGAAGAAATAGAGCTATTTCTCAAATTCTTAGATTCGGAAAAAGAACGGATGGCTCAGTTGGTGATCCTGGGCGACCTTTTCGAATTCTTTTTTGGTTTTAAAAATTTTTCCTCAAGAGAGAAGTCTTCTGGCTTTTCCGACTACCTTCCCGTATTCTATAAGCTTCAAAGTCTGTGCCACGAAGGGATCCAAATTAAATATTTCGAAGGGAATCACGATTTTTTTCTCCACTCTTTCTTTGCCGAACAGTTCGGGATGGAGGTTGAGGTCTATTCGGATGAGAGTGAAGAAAGGTTGGGAGGAAAGAGAACCTACATCGCCCATGGAGATTTATCCAATCCAAAACAGTGGGCTTATCGGGCCTTCCGAAGGATTCTTAAAAATCCATGGACTTATCGTCTCATCCATCTTACAGGTCCCCGGCTCTCTCGCAGAGTAGCCCAAAGCCTGAGTGACATGAGCTATCAAAAATATCATAACGATGGTCAACCCATTCCACCTCCTGCCTTCAAGAGCTTTGCCCATCAGAAGTTTTTAGAGGGATTTGAGATTGTCATCCTCGGCCACTCCCATTTCCCCGAAGAGGTCGAGGAGTGGATCGACGGAAGGAAACGTATTTATTTTAATGTCGGGGACTGGATGACTCATCGTTCCTTTTTACGATTCACCCCTCCTGAACATTTTCAATTGAGTCGATTTGTGTACCCCCCCAACCCCCCTTTAGTAAAGGGGGGCGAGGGGGGATTAGGAGATTGTGTTATAGGTTTTGAATATGGGGAATCGGGCAGTTTTTCTCGATCGGGATGGGACCATCAATGAAGAAGTGGGGTATGTGAACCACATTGAACGGTTTATGCTTCTCCCCCGGGTGGGTCAGGCGATTAGATTATTGAATCAACACGGGTTCAAGACCGTGGTCATCACCAACCAATCCGGGGTGGCGAGGGGTTATTTCCCGGAGTCGCTTATACACCAGGTTCATCAGAAAATGCAGGATCTCTTAAAAAAGAAAGGAGCTTATCTCGATGGAATCTATTACTGCCCCCATCACCCCGATGTGGGAGACCCTCCCTATCGACAGAAGTGCCGATGTCGAAAACCAGCAACCGGATTGGTCGAGGACGCCGTAAAGGAGTTGGATCTTGACTGTTCCCAAAGTTATATGATCGGGGACCGAGGCAACGATATCGAATTTGGCCATCAGATAGGAGCAAAAGGGATCTTGGTCCTCACAGGATACGGGAAAGGGGAATGGGAATATTCCAGAGACAAGTGGAAAGTAAAACCCGATCATGTTGTTTCGGATCTGTATGAAGCCGTTCAATGGATTGTTCTTCAGGAATCGAAGAAGAACCGTTCAGAAAAAGGAGGTAAGAGATGCCGCTCAGCAAGGAACTCTTGGAAATTTTAGCTTGCCCGAAGTGCAAAGGGGATATTTTTATGAATCAAAAAGAGGACGGCCTGATCTGCAAAGCCTGTCACTTGGTCTATCCCATTAAAGAGGATATCCCCGTGATGCTGATCGACGAAGCCCTTCCTTATCAGGGAGAGGATTAGAACAATAATCAAATTCCAAGTACCTGCCTTCGCCGAAGCGCCTGCCCGCCGCACGAGGCTTCGGTAGGCGGGGCTATGCGCAGGCAGGGGATTTGGTTATTGGAATTTAATCTATTGCGGTAAACTTAGTCAGGGCCATGGTGAAGTTTCAATGATCGCTTATATCATATACTTACTCCTAAAAGGGTTTAGTCTCTTTATCAATCTTCTTCCAGAGGGTTTTGCCCTCTGGGTGGGGAGGAAGTTGGGGAGTGTGATGTACTACCTGGATCTGGAACATCGAAAGGTAGCCCTTCAAAATCTTCAAATTGCTTTTGGTCAAGAGAAATCGGAAGAGGAGATGCGCTTCATAGCCAAAGGAAACTTCCAGAACCTGGGAATGATGGTCGTTGAATTTTTCCGGATTCCCGGGATGGATATCGAGACCTACAAGAGAAAAGTGGAAGTGGAGGGGCTCGATGAGGCATTGAAGGTTCTTGAGAAGAATAAAGGGGCTCTTCTTCTCCTCGGACATTTTGGAAATTGGGAATTGATGGCCCTGATGTCGAAGATAATTAAGAGATCGATCCTGGTCATTGCCAAACCCATCAAACAGAATCCATGGTTAGATCGATGGATTATAAGGATAAGAAAAGAGATAGGTCTTGAGGTCATTCCCCCTGAAAAGGCGAGTCAGAAGGTGATCCAGGCGCTTTCTCAAAATCAAGTGGTTGGAATTCTGTTTGATCAAAGGGCGAAGCGAAGCAAGGGGGTATGGGCCAACTTTTTTGGAAGGAAGGTGCCGACGACCCCTGGTCTGGCTGTCATGGCGATAAGAAGCGGTGCTCCTGTTTTGCCTGTTTTTATGGTTCGAGAAGGATTCCAGAAACATCGTCTTGTGATCAGGGAACCTCTCGAGTTGGTTCATACCGGTGATATCAAGAAGGATGTGGAAGCGAATACCCAGCTCTTCAACGATACTCTTGAATCAATTATCCGCCAGCATCCTGATCAATGGCTCTGGATCCATCGGAGATGGGAGAGGAAGAAGAGGGTTCATAAAAGATGAAAAACCTTCCTCAGAAGAGAGAAAAGCTTTCTTTATCTGCAAAACCGAAAGCTGAACAACACACTTACCTTCGCGTCGGTGATAAGGTGTTTCATAAGAAGTTTAAATCTTGGGGAGGCGGGATTGTCATTGAGACTTGGGCCTCTGATCTTCCCGGCGGAGCGTGTTTCGTTAGAATTCTATTTCAGGATGGAAAGAGGAGAGTTTTCGATAACTGCTTCGATAGCACATGTTGCTGTTATTATACTGGAATCACCCTCCTCAACCGCATCGAATTGTGAATTTTTCAGGTGCTCATTCTATCCACACAATCATCCATCGACTAAAATCATAGATTATATTTGCCACCCTTTTATTTCCCATCACTCAGATATTTCCCGAGGAGCTCATGGCTGTGTTCATCGTCATGACAATAAACACATAGGTTTTCCCAATTCGAACCATCCGGGGGATTATTCAGGTGATTTCCATCTTTATGGTGAACCGTAAGGAGGTGCTTCGTTTTCTCATCAAACTCTCTACCGCATTTGGCACAGATGAGGCCATGGATCTTGAGCGAACGTTCTCTGTAATCACTTCCCCTGGAACTGGTCTTTTTTAAATCCCGGAGAATCTCATCAAGAGGTTTATCACTGACGGTCTTCTGGCTCTGTCTTCTTTTATGGATTCGGTAAACTTTTTTTCCCATGTGGATGGCCTCCTCAAAGACTCATTACTCCTGCAAATAATTCAATCATATTTATAATAACCCAAAATCGTTATAAAAGGGAATAAAAATCACTTGTTTAGGGTTTGAAATTTTGGTATCTATATAGCATTAGAATGTAGAAGGTGGAGAGTAGAGAGTAGACTTTTCTTAAAACTATTCTCCGCATTCTACATTTCACGTTCTAAATTGAAGGAGGTGGTTGTTCATGATTACCGTTCCAGCCCATAAGGTTAGACAGTTTGGAGTGGAATTCTATCAAACCTCTTTTACTTCTAGGGATATTCAGAAGTTGGTCAAGTTCGAGGTATTAAGTTATTCCACTGTGGAAGAAGGGGAAAAGAAGCGAAAAACTGCCAAAAGTGCGGGCATCAACTGGGAGATGCTGGAGAGACGGATCGGGCGGAGTGAGGTTGCCTTCCAGAGGCCGATGATCCGAAAGAAGATTCGGGAATTGGTCCAGTATTATTCAGATTGTCAGGAGGCCCAAAACCTTCCTGCCATTCCGGGGGCTGTAATCATCATTACAGAAAAACGGCTCCACTTCTCACCCCTCGGGAAGACTCCCAATCTGGGGATGCTTCAGATTCCTGAAGAGCCCGGGATTCTGCGGTGTCTGGATGGTCAGCACCGACTCTTAGCCCTCAGTGCCCAGGCGGAGAAGGATGTGGAGATTGATGTCCCTTCTGTTCTCTTCGATACTTTGGACCCTCGACAGACCGTCGAGCTTTTTGTCACAATCAATGCAAAACATACACGGCTCAATCCCTCCCACCTGATCTCCTTAGCCGGTCGAAGGCTCTATACCGACTCGTATCAGGCCCTGGCCCATGACATCATTCGGCGGCTCAATGAAGAAGAGACCTCTCCACTGCAGGGCGAAATTAAAATATTGGGTGTGGGCAAAGGCCGTGTCTCTCAGGCCTCACTGGCCGATGAGATGGTGGACCTTTTTAGTAACATCGAGAAGCTTGGAGGGGCAAATAGATTCAAGGAATTCGAGCAGAACGGGAAACGATTTTTCCTAAACTATTTCAAAGCAATTCAGGCCTTCTTCCCGAAGGCCTGGGCGAGTCGAAAATATAGCATCAAGACAGGAGCAGCCCTCCGTGCCTTCATCCGGGTCAGCCCGGATGTGATGGCGAGGTCAAGGGAGTTGAAGAAAGACGCCTTCGACCATTTTGGAATTCGGGAGGCGATTAAACCCTGGGGCGATAGGATTGGAGAAGTGCGGTTTGAGACCGATGGAGAGTGGCGGAAGAAGCTGGCAGGAGGGACCCGAGGAACGGTGGAGCTTCTCACCCGGGAACTTCGAGATGCCTTGAAACCACAATAACCAAATTCCCTGCCTGCACCTGCCTGCTGGCAGGCAGGTTGGTGCTTGATAATTGGTTATTTGCCAGTGAGGAAATTACTTTCCAGGCAAAGAAGTGCTTTTGCATGAAGCGATATCTCATCATCGGAAACGGAGGAGCCGGTGCAAGAGCGGCGGTCAAGATCAGGGAGGCGGATAAGGATTTGATTTTAAAGGGCTGAAACGAGCAATAAAAAATCCACCGAGATCATTCA
>JBFMAE010000026.1:0-10669 GCA_040756085.1 Thermodesulfobacteriota bacterium
CTCGGTCTTTTGGGCTCGCCTCGCTTCGCAGTCGAAGCGGGTGAGATTGCCACGCACCTTTCAGGTGCTCGCAATGACAGGTTGGGTAAGGGCTTTTCTTTTCTAAATCGGGATTTGGGTTCGACTTTTTGGGAAGTCGAAGGATTGACATTTTGGAGTTCATCGTTTAATCTGAAAGATATAAATTTTTTATAAGGAAAAAGGTGAAGAAGGCTTCTTACAAGCAAGCAGGAGTCGATATTGAAAAAGGAAACGCATTCGTCCAGGCGATCAAGCCGATGGTGGAATCGACATTCCGACCCGAGGTATTGACGAAGATCGGTGGTTTTGCAGGTTGCGTTTCGCTTAACCTGGGACGTTATAAGAAACCGGTTCTGGTCTCCTCCACCGACGGTGTGGGCACGAAACTGAAGATCGCCTTTATGATGGACCGCCACGACACTGTGGGAATTGATTTGGTGGCGATGTGTGTCAATGACATCGTGGTCAGCGGAGCCAAACCCCTTTTTCTCCTGGATTATTTAGCCACTCCGCATCTGGACCTCGAAAAGGCGAAGAAGGTGGTTGAAGGAATTGTTAAGGGATGTATCGAAGCGGAATGTTCTCTGATCGGGGGTGAGACTGCCGAGATGCCAGGTTTTTATAAAGAAGGGGAATACGACCTGGCCGGGTTTGCCGTTGGGATCGTGGAGGATACCCAGATGATCGATGGGTCCAGTGTGACGGTTGGGGACAAACTGGTCGGGATCGCCTCCAGCGGACTCCACAGCAATGGGTACTCTTTGGTTAGAAAAGTTCTCCTCGATCAGCACAAAATGGATCTCGGGGAGTGGGTTGAAGAGATCGGAGGGGTTTTAGGTGAAGAACTCCTCCGGCCGACTAAGATTTATGTCAAGACAGTCCTTAACCTTGTCAGAGGTTTTAACATCGGGGGAATGGCTCATATCACCGGGGGAGGCATCACAGAGAATCTTCCAAGAGTGATCCCGAAGGGGTGCAAGGCGATTGTCCGTAAAGGAACCTGGAAAGTTCCACCCATCTTTCCCATCCTGAAAGAGAAAGGGAATATTCCAGAAGAGGAGATGTTCCGAACTTTCAATAACGGGATTGGGATGATTCTTATTGTCAGGCCTAAAGAGATGGAGGATGTTCTGAACAGGCTTAGTTCTCTGGGAGAAAAGGCCTTTGTCATCGGCGAAATAGGGAAGGCGAAGAAAGAGCAAGAAAAGATCGAATTCGTCTAACTCTCGTTTTTCCAGTCAACATCTTATACTACACACCCATCATCATGATCCAGAAATATTTATTGAGAATGCCTTCGAATTTAGGTCGATAAAAGTCGATTAGTGGAGAGAAACCCTTCCTGCGAATAGCAGGCTATGGGCTTAGCCCCTTTATTGGAATGTGGGACCCCGATGAAACGACAGGGCAATGAATACGAGGTCATTATACTGGGTTCTGGATTGGGTGGGTTGATTGCCGGGACCTTGTTAACAAAGAATAAGCTTTCCGTCCTTTTTTTAAAGGAGAATGGATATCAGCCCTTCTATGCCAATAAGGGATTTTGGTTTGCTCCCTTTTCAAACTTTTCAGAAATAAATTTGAAACCTGAGCTTTTCCAGAAGGTCTCAAAGGCATTAAACCTTCCTCTTCCAATTGATCGGCAGGAAGAGGGGAGGCTGGCCAAAATCGATTTGGACAGACCGAAGCCAGGAATCTCACTTCAGGTGATTCTTCCCAGGGCCAGGATCGACCTTTTTTCTCAAAGGTCCCTGTTTCGGATGGAATGGAGGAGGGAGTTTCCGAAGGAGTTTTCCCAGATCGAAAATTTCTATAATGAGATGGACGGGATTGAGCATCTTCTAAAGAAGTTGAGAGAGAAGGAGGGCCCTCAGTCGGGTTTCCCACTTCGACAACGCTCTTTGATCAAGAGGTTATTATCATTCGACCGCCTTCCAAAAGAAAGAGTGAATGAAAAGCTCTCTTCGTTTTCAGGGGAGTTTAAACACTTCATCCAACTTCAACTGATATCCCGGGGGAATCTCTATTCAGATCAAATCCCCCTCTCTCTCGCCGCTTATGTCCTATTAAGAGGTGAGGCGGATGACACGATACCCGATTTGGATTTAGAAAAGCTGGAGGAGAAGGTTTTAGAACAATTTTTTCAATCAGGGGGAAGGGTCGAAGAGATAGAGAAAGTCGAAAAGGTAGAAAAGGGATGGAGAAAAGGTTTTACTCTTTCATTGAAGGGAGGAGAGAAAGTATTCCGGTCTCAACAGCTTATTTTAAATTCGCCTCTTCACCGGATTTCAAATCTCTTGAGTAAAAAGGGAAAACGGTTATCCGAGTTGGGGAAGAGGATCCGGCCCCGGTATATTCTCGTTCCGCTCTGTTTAGGGATTCGTGAGGAGGTGGTTCCGGTCGGGATGAATGACCTTCTCGTCTCCATTTTGGATCTGGAAAAGCCTTATGAAGGAGGGAACGTCCTCTTCATCGCCCTCAGCCCAAAGGGAGATGAAACCAAGGCCCCGGAGGGGAAGAGAGCCCTCACCGTTGAAAGCCTGATGCCCTTAGAGAAATGGGATCAAACTTTATTGATGGATTATCAGAAAGACGTGATGAGACATTTAGAACAGCTCTTCCCGTTTCTTGAGAATTATATTGAATTAACCGATTGGAGCTGGGCAAATGAACAGGTTCCTCGCTGGTCTTATCCCCATTTTCTTTACGAGACCACTACCGATTTCCATTGGAGGGAAGGGGTGGTTCCCACCCGAATTTCAAAAAGATTCTACTTCATCGGAAAAGAGAATTTTCCCTATCTGGGTCTGGAAGGTGAAGTGATCAGTGGATTAATGGTAGCCGAACAGATCTTGAAGAAATATCATTAGAAGATAGAGGCTTACCCGCCTTCGCAGAATGCCCCGCCCGGAAGGACGGGTATGAATGCAAAAAGGGTATCCGCCGAGGCTCCCGCCTGCCAAAGAACTTGCCTGCCTTCACGACTTGCTCACCGAACAAGTTCTCTGGCAGGCGAGAGCGTTTCGGCGAAGGCAGGTTCGGCGGGCAGGTCAGCCAAGGCGGATATGCTTCGGCGAATTTAGCTCGCCGGCGGATGACCCACCAAAACCTTGGCGTAGGTGGGTATGGTTCTTGGGGACCACGGGCTTTAGACCATGGTGCCCCATTTCTTCTTTGACCGAGAACTTTGAGATTCTTCTTCCTCAACATCCTCGTCGTACATATCAAAAATTGTGCTGAGAACCTTCTTGTCCTCATCGCCTGGAAGGAAAATCTCCTTAGACATTTCTTCCATCCACTTTTCAAAGATCATTATATCCCCCCTGCTTTTTAACACTCTTCCTTCGAATTTTCTATTTAATGCATGGCTGTTAAGCTTTTAAGCAACTTTTTAGCCAAATTTAATAAAATTGATGAAATATGAATAACCCTTTGAAATAAAAAATAAAATATTCTCTAAGCACCGAAATAGTCTTGGTAACTATTTTTTAAAAAATGACCCAAATTGTCACTTCAAAAGCAATTATCGTCTTTTTTTCGGAAAAAAATAAAGAACCCCGCCCCCAGGGCGGGGTTTTCAGGGGCGATCTTAATAAATACTATCTTTAAGGTCCCCTTTTCATCGAAGCCAAATTACGGAAAAAATTATAGCCACATATAATAAAACGAAACGATAGAACTTTTTTACAATTTGATTGAGCCCGTTACGAGCATTCATATGCGGGGTCGTCAAATGGCCATAAAGATATCCCGCTAATTTCCAAGAAGTAAATGCCCAAAATAAACCAGCTATAACGTCCACAATAATATGTTGTTTTACAAATAGAGCTGAGATTGTAATCATCACTGCCACCAAGAAGATAATAGAATCACCAAGTTTGTTTAATCGCTGTCTGCGGGAGGAAAGGTAGACGATCCATGTGAAAATTACATGAAGGCTTGGCAATTTGTTCGCTCCAGGATAAAAATCAATCCAATATTCAAAAGATAGCATACGTTCGGAAAAGCTTTGGCCGAGCTCTGGTCTTGGGAAAGCGAGCGGAAAAGTTAAATAGACGATAAAGGCGGATAGATTTGAAAGGATGATTGCGAGAAGGGCGCGATTAAAGCGATGCCAGTCTTTTATTACGAAGAGCGGAAGAAAAGGGAAGACGTAACATAATATATAGGACCAGATGAACTCTGGAATGAGGGGTATCTGTTTATCAATAATAGAAGTGATATCGTATGTTGGAAGTTTTACTGCATACAACCCAACTGCTTCAAAAGCTAAGAGCCATATGAAATAAATAAACAGACTTACTTTTATGAAGAATTTCCGTTCTTCATTCATTGTCGAACTTTACCAAAAATATAGGCCGGTAGTCAAAATTTTTTCAGTTGGGGACATTGTTGGCGGGAATAAGCAAAAAACGATCCAGGATAATCGTGTACCGGGCAGTGGGGATTTTGTCACTGAGATCCTGAAGGAGGCGGATAAGAATCTCAAGGGGCAGCTACGTCTCAGGGAAAGACAGGATTTAATTGAGCGAATTATCAAAGAGATGTGTGAGGAAGAGGGAATTGAGGAGCGAGAACTTAGGAGCGGAGGTCGAAGGGGAATAATTTCCCGGGGGAGGGCGAGAATAGCTTATCGATTGGGTCATGGAATGGGGGTCCCTACAGCGGAGATTGCAAGACGACTGGGTGTTTGTACCTCGGCCATTGTCAAAGCGATCCAGAAACTGGAGATTCAAAAAGAGAAGTGAAAGTTTTCAACAACGTCCCTCTAATTATGAAAGAAATCGTTATTGCTTTGATCGGTTTGGTATTAATTTTACAAGGCATAACCATTGCTGCTGAGAAAGACTTAGAAATTCAGGGGAAGAAATTGATTTCTCAAAAGCCTCATTTTACTTTGGGTTTGCCTTCAGAATTTCGTCTAATCCATTCCTTTTCCCATGAGAACCCGAGAGAAAATTCTCTCACTCGTGTCTATTTCTTCTTAAAAATGAAAGATAAGCAAATTGAAGAGATGATGATCGTTCAGATCGCGGATAAGACCAATCCCCAAGCTGGCCCCATCCTCGTGCCCCACCTGAAACCCTACACGGAGAAAAGAATGTATTTGAAGGACATGGTGAAAAAGAGAGGGGTGGAGGTAGACTACATGACCCAATTGATGGCCTGGAATCCTGATGCTCCTTCTCTTCAACCCCTTATAGAAAAGGGAATCCTCATTCCCTCCCGATGGGCCCTACAGGGGCAGTTCCTGTTTACTTACTTGGAGGAACATGCCATCTTTGTAAGATATTCAAAGGACACGAATTCATTTGGGCTTAAAGTTTCTGAGGAAGGGGATATATGGAATAGAGATTCGATCAAAGGAAATGAGAAGAAGGTTTATGAGATTTTCCAAAAGACCTTCATGGGGATGGTGAATTCGATCGAAATAAAGAACCCCTGATTCCCCATGACCATTCTTCTTGCTTTTTTTCTAATATCCAAATGTCACAACATCTATATCCGTTTGGACTTGTTTTCGGGATCGTTGACGTCGGTGTTCATTTAGAGGGTAGAGGAAATTTGGAAACAAAAATTTTTTCGATGAAGGAAGCCGTCTCACGATTCATTGAGGACGGTGACTCCATTGCCATGGGGACGGCCCTTGAGGCAGCCATCCCGTTTGCCCTTGGCCACGAGATCATCCGGCAGGGAAAGAGGGATCTTACTCTGGTGGGACCCATCTCTGATATGCTCTTCGACCAAATGATCGGTTCCGGCTGTGTGAAAAAGGTAATTGCCGCCTGGGTGGGAAATGTGATCATGGGCGTGGGCTATAACATGAGAAGAGCTGTTGAGAGGGGGGTTCCAAAAAGGATAGAGGTGGAGGATCACACGAATTTCAGCATTTCTTTAGCCCTTCATGCAGGAGCACTCGGCATTCCCTTCATTCCAACCAAAAGCCTTTTGGGAACAGGAATGATGTCAGGGGAAACTCCCTTCAAGGAGATGGAATGTCCTTATACAAAGGAAAGACTGGCCCTAGTTCCCGCACTGAAACCTGATGTGGCGATCGTTCAGGCACAGAAGGCGGATGAAGAAGGGAATACCCATTTTTGGGGTGGAAGCGGCGTGACCAAGGAGGCGGCCCTGGCAGCCCGAAGGGTGATTGTGGTGGTAGAGGAAGTGGACAGTAAAAGGGTGATTCGAAGGGACCCGAACCGGACTCTTATCCCCGGGTTTTTGGTAACGGCAGTCATTCCAGAACCATGGGGGGCGCACCCCTCACCTATGCAAGGCTATTATAACCGAGACCATGAAAAATATATCACATACCACCTTGAATCGAAGGAAAGAGATGGATATCTCAAATGGCTTGAGACATGGGTTTTTGGGGTGAAGGATAGAAGGGAATATCTTTCCCTTTTGGGTGAGGAAAAGATGAAATCACTTTTGGTAAAACGCCACAGGAAATCGATACCCGTGGATTATGGATATTAACCGAGGAAATTCTAAATCCGAAGCACGAAATCCGAAACAATCTCAAAATTCAAATATCAAATGTTCAAAAAGTTTTTCTTCTAAGTTTTGAATTTGGAGTTTTGGTCATTGGAATTTGTTTCGAGTTTCGGATTCCGAATTTCGATATTCATTCAAGGAAACAAAAGGGAAAAAATCGATAGGTATTTAATCGACTATTGAGGCGGAAGAGTTTGATGATCGACTATACCATGCAAGAACTAATGGTGGTAGCGGGTTCCAGGGAGATCCATGATGATGATGTGGTCTTTGTAGGAATGAGGCTTCCTCTTTTAGCTTTTCAATTGGCAAAATCTACCCATGCTCCCCACGCCATCGGGATCTTCGAGAACGGAATCCTAAGAGACAAGCCAGCAGGCGATGCTCTTTTCACCATGGGCGATACCCCCAATATTGAAGGGGCGATCTGGTCCACCTCGATGTTGGACATCATGTCGCTTTTGCAAAATGGAAGGGTGAGTCTTGGATTTATTGGAGGGGCGGAGGTGGATCGCTTTGGGAATCTCAATACAACCTATATTGGCGGCAGAGAAAATGTTGAGGTTCGCCTTCCCGGGAGTGGTGGAGGGAGTGATATTGCCTCGCTCTCCAAGCGGTTTGTCATCATTATGAAACATGAAAAACGTCGGTTCATGGAGAGAGTGAGTTATATGACCTCCTCTGGCTTTGGGGATGGAAGAGATTGGAGATATAGAATCGGGTTAAAAGGCGGAGGTCCCAGTGCTGTGATAACAACAAAAGGGATATTGAGATTCGATCCTGATACCAAAGAGATGAACCTCGATTCTATTCACCCTGGAATTACTCAAGAAGAAGTTCTTGAAAATACTGGCTGGAATTTAAAACTTGCACCACACATGAATAAAACGAAACCTCCTACCAGATCCGAATTGCGAATCATCAGGAGACATGATCCTCATGGTTTCTGGACTAGTGGTGTAGCACAAAAATATTGATATATTTCATAGAAATCTTTTGGAGGTTTTATGCAGAGGGGCAATATTTCAAATACAGCGTTAAATTATATGCAACATCACTAGAGGCAACCTCCGGTTAAAAACCAACCACCGATAGCGATCCATATCGTCTTCAGAATTAATTTTTAATCTAACGTTATTTTTTTATTTTATTGACCAAAAATGGTCAATACAGGTGAAATAATTTCGTTATGTGATAAATATCTGACCAGGCCATAGGCATATAAATCTTTCGAAATTCATTTTTGAAATTAAAAAAAACCTTAAGTTTCAAGCAATTAAACCTATCTCATTAAACCTAAAGTCTATGTCAATTTATGGCATTTATTTTGCACTTAAAACAATTTGTTATAAACTATAGGTCCTATTATGCCTGATATATTTCTTGGCGATCTCTCTCAGCTAAAGATCTTCGACATTCTAAAACCCTTATTAACCGGTAAAAAAACCGGAGTATTATCCATTAAGGGAAAAGAGAATGGAGAAATCTTTTTAGATGTAGGAAATATTGTCCATGCTAAAACCTCACTTTCTTTTGGAGAATATGCCTTTTTTACAATCATGAGCTGGAAGTCAGGGAGAATTACATTTGAGCCGGATATCCCTCCAAATGAAAAAAGCATTTCCCTCTCCACTGAACAGTTGCTTCTGAACTGGTCTTCCAGAAGGCAGGAGTGGGAGAAGATCAGAGAGGTGCTCCCTTCCCCCAATTGCACGTTTCGTCTCTCACTCCAACAAAATCCAGAGGATAAGAATATCAGTGCTGATCAATGGAATGTATTGGCCTTGTCCAATGGAATAAGGACCATTTCGGAAATTAGAAAAACTCTCAATTGGGATGAATTTAAAACATTGAGAGTCATCTATCAACTTGTTCATGCAGGTTTATTGGAGAAGACAGAAGACCAGAGGCCTCTTAAAAAAAGATTGGCCGGGGAGAATTTTTTTACAATCGTAGATAATGAATTGAAAAAAGTGATTGGGCCCGTGGCACCTTTTATCATCGACGATAAACTCGTTGAATTTGGTGAGACCAGGGATTCTCTTCCTCAGGATCAAACATTATCCTTTGTTGAAGCGCTGAGTGAGGAGATCCCAAATAACCCGAAAAGGAGAGAGTTCGTCAAGGTGGTGATGGAGCTCCTCTCTCTCGGAGAGTAGAGGAAAGACTGGGAAAAAAACCTCAAATGCTGAGAAGGAGAAAAGGAGTTGGATCCCTTATTCCTTTGAGGGTTGATCTTTAATTTCAAAAAGGAGGAAATCCTATGGCAAAGAAAAAGAGAATAGGAATGGGTCTGATACCCAAACTATTATTAGGTATTTTTATTCCTATCTTGTTAGCCTTTTTGATCATCTGGACCCTGATTTTTTATAGCTGGAATATCGGGGAAAAACGGATGACGAGTATCAAAGACATCGGCTCTGAAAGTCTAAAAGAATTGAGCATGATTTCTTTGAAGGAATCGAAGTTTTCTTTGAATCGGCTGGGTGAAAAGATCATCAGGGAGAAGGCCTTGGATGTGGCGACCCAGATGGAAATTTTTATTAAATCGCATCCTAAAATGAAAAGGGAGGATCTCCTCAAAGACCCATGGCTAAAATCAATTGCGGTCCAAAAGGTTGGAGAAACAGGTTATACTGCTGTGCACGATGATCAAGCGATCAATCACTTCCATGTGAATCCTCAGATTGTGGGAACGGACCTGCATCAGCTTTCTGAGAAGCTTCCTGCTTTCTGGAAGATTCTGGAAGCTAGTTTGACAGGTCCGGCATCGGGTTATTATGATTGGAAGGATGCGGACGGTAAAATTCGTCCAAAGTATATGTATTTAACTCCTGTAAAGGATACGGATCTCATTGTTGCTGCAACCACTTATATCGATGAATTTTCCAGGCCTGCAAGGGCTATTGAAGCAAAAATGAAACAGATCGAGGATAGATATTTGGAACAGTACGAAAGTAGAATTCAAATATTTTATCTTGTCATTTTGTGTGTTCTCCTTATTTTGTTGGTAAGAATTTACTTCTATGCTCGTTCGGTAATTCGTCCCATTCATTATCTCTCAGAGGTTGCCGACAAGATCAGCATGGGGGAATTGGATACTCCTATCCAGATCAAGGCGAAAGGAGAAGTGGGTGTTCTGGCCGAGTCCATTGAGAGGATGCAAATGAGTGTAAAAGCAGCTATTGAACGATTGCAGAGGAGGAAAGAGACGAAAACTTAAGGGTTAAAGGTTAAGGTAAGGACGCCTTTCATGGATTGAGCCTGCCTGCTAGCAAGCAGGAGGTAGAGACGGGAGAAGAAAAAAGGAGAAGGCCATGATTTTTCCTAAAGGAGAGGTAAGGCATCAAAATTTGATGACGGCCTATACAGAACTCTCTGCACTTTTATCGACTCTGGAATTGGAGAACTTCAGCGGAACCATTGAGCTCGAATTTCCTGAAAACAGTGGAATCCTTTTCATCGATTCTGGGAAGATCATCAATGCTGAGACAAGGAGTAGGGATGATTCAAAAAGGATCATTGGTCAAGAAGCCATCCAGACCCTCCTGGCTCTCTCGAAACAGAAGGATGGAGTCCTCAATGTGTATCAATTGTCACCCGAAAGAGTGGCCATCTTAGCCAGCAACCTTCAACACGAAATCCTCTTCAAAGGACTCTCTACGGATTTTACCCGCTTAGACCGGCTCCTCCTGAAATTGAAAGAGGAAAAACATAATGGTTTCATAGAGATTCTGACAAAAGAAAATCAAGCCATGGGCATACTCTTTCTCGAAGATGGAGAGCCGGCAGAGATGTTCACAACCTCAGGATCGGGGCAATCCGTTTTTGGCCGAAAATCGATTCCGACTTTCGTGGAAAATGCCATCAAGCAAGGAGCTATTTTTAATGTCTACAGAAGCCAGGGCAAAACTTCGAGGGAGGTAGCGACCGTACCAAGAGAGAGAGAAGGTCAGAAAGATTTAATCCTCATCCTTCAGGAAATCCTCTCCAGAGCGGAGAAGTTGGTGGATGATCTTTCTCGCCAGAAGGGGACCTTTCTCAAAGCTTTTAAAAAGTCCCTCATCGAAAAATCGGAAGAATTTAACTTCCTCGATCCATTTGCCGGTGATTTTGACTATCGAGAGGGGACGCTCCGATTTACAGA
>JBFMAE010000027.1:0-2368 GCA_040756085.1 Thermodesulfobacteriota bacterium
CTCAGGTTCTCAAGAAGTAGTATATCCCCTGCTTTCATTCCTTCAATCTGCTTTTGCACCTCTTCCCCAATGCAATCGCTCCCAAACTCCACTTTTTTCCCCAACAATTTGGATAACCTCTCCGCCACAGGGGCCAAGCTATATTTGGGGTCTTTTTTCCCTTTAGGTCTTCCCAGATGGGAGGCCAGGATGGATTTACCTCCTCCTTGGATGACGGATCGAATCGTGGGTAGGGATTCGACGATTCGGGTGTCATCTGTAATCTCATGATTTTCGTTTAACGGGACGTTAAGGTCGGCCCGGATAAACACCCTTTTCCCTTTCAATTCAACCTGGTCTACCGTTTGAATGGTCATCATTTCCTCCCTTTTTGCCTCTTGAAGCCTATGAGGTTTCATGCTCTGCCCTGGAACCTGCTCCGATGCCTTTTTCTACCTCCCCTGTTCTACCTGTCATAAGTCCCGCGGCACCCAAATCTTCATCCGGCGCCGCCACCCATTCCTTCAACATCGTGTAAAACACAGCCAGAAGTGTCGCACCCACGAAAAGGCCGATAATACCTCCAGAAGCAAGTCCGCCCAGCACGCCGAGGAATATTATAAGGAAAGGAATCTTGGCGCCCCGGCTAATCAACATGGGCCGAATCACGTTGTCGACGTTGCCGATCACTGAAAAAGACCAAATAAAGAGAAAAATTCCCCATCCTATCTGGCCCTTATAAAAGATAAGCCATGCTGCGGCGGGCAAAAGAACCAACTGGATCAGGCCAATTGGGATGAGGGCGAGTACTCCTGCAACCATCCCTATGAAAACCGGGTTGGGGACTCCCGATATCCAGAGGCCAAAGATCGCCAGGATTCCCTGGACAAAGGCGGCGCTGAGGATCCCATAAACCACTGAGCGCATTGTGGATCCGGCCACGAAAAGAAGATGTCTCCCCTTTTCTCCACCCAGGCGTTCGGCCATTCTTTCCAGGCTGATTTGGATCGAGTGCCCTTCCTTGAGGAGGAAGAAGAAAAAAATCAGACTGAGGATCGCAATCAGAATGATCCGGGCCATCCCGGTTCCGGCGCTAACGATTAAACCTAAAAGATTTTTAATATGGGGTTTGACCATTTCGATCAGTTTCGGGGTATCGCGGCCAATGTCCTGCCAAATCCCTTCGAGTCTGTCACCAACCAACGGCAGACCCTTGAGCCAAAGGGGCGGAGAACCCAGGCCCTTTCCCATCAATCCCTGTGTATAGTCAAGGGCGATGGAGGCCTGACCGACAAGTTTGAAGCCTACATAAACCAGCGGTAAGAAGAAGATCAGGACGAGGAGGAGGGTGGGGACCAATGCGGCCAGACCGGTTCTTCCTCCCAGGGCCTTTTCCACTTTCAAGAAAAAAGGCCAGATGGTCACCACGAAGACCACGGCCCAGAGGATGGACCGCAGGAAAGGGAGGATCATCATTAAGCACCCGATGATCAGCAGTGCAATGATCGATATGACAACAACTTGTTCAATCTGTTTAGCACGCTCGGGCATGATAGCCTCTTCTTGTGTTTGCCCCGAAAATAGCTTTGTTGCAGACTACGACAAAATAATTGTCCCCGGTGAACACAGTGTCCGGCGCTCCCTAAATCATTTTGAGGCTAACTGCAGCCTCCTTCAGGATCTCGGCGCTTTTTCGGAGCACAAGATGTTCCTCGCTCGAGAGGTCAGGCTGGAGTTCTGTCAAGACCCCTTTCAGTCCTACCACACGGGGAAGTGAAAGACAGATACCCTTGAAAGGCCCTACACCGGTGGTAAGGTTTGAGACAGTGAGCACCCGGCGCTCGTCGTCTCGAATGGCCTGAACGATCTGAGCAATACCCGCTCCGATACCGTAGTAGGTCGCCCCCTTGTTCTCAATGATACGGTAGGCAGCATGTCGCACACCATCATCAATTTGCGATTTCATTTCTTCCGTCAAACCCGCACCCATCTGCCTTGCATAATCCTGGATGGAGAGCCCTCCCACTTTCGCACTCGACCAGACCAGAACCTCTGAGTCCCCATGCTCTCCAAGAACATAGGCATGAACCGAGACCGGCGCTACTCCCAGATGCTCCCCCAAGAGGGCGCGGAAACGGGCCGTATCCAGGATGGTGCCACTTCCAATCACCTTGGCCGGATTGATCCCCGAAAGCTTGGTCACTACTTGAGTGATCACATCTACCGGGTTGGAAACGACCAGGAGCAAAGCCTCGGGCGCGAACTGAAGGACCTGTGGAATGACCTTTTTGAAGACCTCCACATTCCTTTCGAGAAGCTGGAGACGTGTCTCCCCTGGACGCTGACCCACACCGCAGGCGAGAATAACAATCCCGGCGTTCACGAGCTG
>JBFMAE010000028.1:0-6013 GCA_040756085.1 Thermodesulfobacteriota bacterium
CCTGCGGCTACGGCTGCCTTCGCTTTCAAATAACGGGCTTCGGCGACATCGTATTCAGCCTTCGCAATAATCCCTTTGGCGAACAACTGCTGGTTTCGGTTGAAAATACGGGTAACCTCTTCTAGTTCTGCCTTGGTTCCTTCCAGATTGGCGCGAGCCGCCTTTAAATTCGCTTCCGCCTGATCTCGTGATGCAATGGCATCTTCATTCTCCAGACGGGCGATCACCTGCCCCTCTTTCACCCAATTCCCCTCTTCGACCATCAGCGATACAAGCCGACCTGTAATTTTTGACGCCACCGCAGCCTTTCGCTGGGCTACCACATAGCCACTTGCACTCAACTGGGAAATGGTCTGGGAGGGATAGACCTGTGAGACACTGGTGACTTCCACAGGAGTGGCCGGTGTAATGAACCCGCTGAAATAAAGGGAACCCGCGATGATGGCGATCAGGACAACTCCCATCCAATAAACGAGCTTTTTACGCCTGGTCGACCGAAAGGTTCTGGCGGATTTATCAATCTTCAATTTTGAAAGGTCTTCGTTCGCCATCTGTACATGATCTCTCTATGTTATTAAAATCATTTTCATAGATCATTTCCCATTTGTCAAATGATTACTCCTATTGTGAAATTTAGAGGGGAATACTGCCGATTGACTGGGGATATCGGGGTGCAGGTTCCAATCTAAACGTAGTAAGGCATTGGGTAATATTTACAGGCAATAGAAAAAATAGGGAGCATCCATAAAATCATGAAAACCTTTCCTACTTGAGATCTATATTTTAAAGAAGATCCAGCAGATCAAGATGGTCATCGATATAGGCATCGCCTTCAATCTCTCTATTTTTATAAGCGATAAATTTAATGCCGGAGGATGCCGCTGTCTGTTGGTCAACCTCAGAATCTCCCACGAAAACGATCTCCTCCTTATTTAAATGGAAGGCCTGGATGATCTTTTCAATCGATTCAGGATGGGGTTTAGGGTTTTTAACATCAAGGGCGGTGACCACCATGTCAAAGAAAGGCCAAAGACCGAACCGCTCCATGATGTGTGGCATCGATGTCGTTCGATTGGTATTGATGGCCCTGGCCAAACCCCTGTCTTTCAACCGCTCTAATGTTTGAAGAAGATGGGGTTCCATCTTTAAATATCCAATATAATTTCTAAGATCGACCTGCTTGAACAGGGTCATCGCTTTTTCTTCCATTCCATCGTCTTTACCGAAAAGATAATGGATGGCCTCAAAGACCGTATGGCTATGGACATACTCCGACTCCTCTTTTTTCAGGGGAGGTCTGCCCGCAGAAAGGCAGAGGTCATTGTACAACCTTGTATTCGCCTCGATGGAGTCGAAAAGAACTCCATCACAATCATAGATCACACACTGAATCTTCCATTTTACAGTCTGAATGTCCATACATTTACAACTATAGGATCACTTCATGGCCTTCAAAGAGGAGCCCTTCCCTGACCTCTCCATCAATGAAGTGAGAAACCTTGGCCTCACCATTTCTCTGAATGAGATAGAGGCATTCGTTGGTCTGCTCGATCTTCAAGGCCTTTTCCAGGGGATACTCCAGAAGCATCCCGATCAGCATTCGATTGGCACCTCTATGCCCAATGATCAGAATCTCTTGGCCATCATGATTTTGGAGGATTTCTTCTATGAACGGTGTGAGGCGATTTGCAACGTCAGTATAGTTCTCTCCTCCCGGAATACGATACGTCAACCGATTTTTCCTGAATCGCTCCCACTCATCCCTCATCTCTCCATCTATGGTGGAAAGCTGTTTTCCTTCCAAAACCCCAAAGGCAAGCTCATCCAACTCGGGTTGTTTCTGGATAAGAAGGTTGAAGTGTTTTGCAATAGGCTGAGCAGTGAGAATGGATCTCTTTAAGGTGCTTGTGTATATCGCTGAGAGGGGTCGGTCTTTAAGTTGTTCGAGGAGGGCTAAACTCTGATCATAGCCCTTCGGACTAAGACCAGGATCACCTCGGCCTTGTATCCTGCCTTCCACATTCCAAGTCGTCTCCCCATGCCGTGCAATATAGGTTCTGATCATAAAAGTTTAAATCTTTTTGAAAGCGGTGTCGCAGGCTTCGATCGTTCTATCCAGGTCTTTCAGGGTATGGCCTGAAGATAGAAACCAGGCTTCGAATTGGGAGGGGGGAAGATAAATCCCCTGGTACATCATCTCGATAAAGAATTGGGAGAATCGCTTTGTATCGCTCATCTTTGCCGTGCGATAATCCCTCACCGGACCCATGGTAAAAAAAAGTGTGAACATCCCTGTCGCTCGATTGATGGTGAGAGGGATCCCTCTTTCTTCAGCCATTTCAGAAATTCTCTCTGTCAGATAAGATGTCTTTTTTTCGAGATCCTGATAAATCTTTCTTGATTTTAAAATTTCCAATGCTGCCATCCCTGCGGTCATAGCGAGAGGGTTCCCGGAGAGTGTTCCTGCCTGATAGACCCCTCCGAGAGGCGCCACTTTCTCCATGATCGCCCTCTTCCCTCCATAGACACCTACCGGGAGACCACCTCCGATAATCTTCCCGAGGCAGGTCAGATCAGACTTTATCCCGTAGAGTTCCTGGGCGCCTCCATAGGCTACCCGAAATCCCGTAATGATCTCATCAAAGAGAAGAAGGATCCCTTTCTCATCGCAGATCCTTCTCACCCCTTCTAAAAATCCCCTTTCAGGCGGGACCACTCCCATATTCCCTGCAACAGGTTCCACAATGATACAGGCGATCTGATTGGAATAATGGTCAACCAGACTCTTTACCTGATCCAGATTGTTATAAGAAGCTGTTAAGGTATGCTTGGCCAGGTCCTCCGGAACTCCAAGACTATCCGGAATACCGAAGGTCGCAACACCGGAGCCTGCCTTTACAAGCAGGCTGTCACCGTGGCCGTGGTAGCATCCTTCAAATTTAAGGATCTTGTCCCTTCCGGTATAACCCCTTGCCACTCGAATCGCACTCATCACAGCCTCTGTACCCGAACTCACCATCCTCACCAATTCCATCGAAGGAAAGGCCTTCTTCACTTTGGTGGCGAGTTCGACCTCCAGGGTGGTAGGTGCACCAAAGCTCGTCCCCTTTTGGATGGCCCTTTTTAGAGCTGACACAATCTTGGGGTGGGCATGCCCCATGATCATCGGTCCCCACGACTCCACATAATCAATATATTCATGGCCATCCACATCCCAGATTTTCGATCCTTTCGCATGATCGATAAATATGGGTGGGATCCCAATGGCCTTAAAGGCCCTGACCGGGCTGTTCACCCCCCCGGGAATCATTTCCAATGCCCTGTGATAGAGTCCGATCGATTTCCTTCTGCTCATCGAATATCCTCCCATCACTGTTCAGACACCACTTTATTGCTGAGGGTACCAATCCCTTCGATCACCACATCCACTATATCACCGATAGCCATCGGACCGATTCCAGACGGGGTGCCTGTGGCGATCACATCCCCTGGAAGAAGGGTCATCACATGAGAGATGAAACTTACCAATCGATAAGGGCCAAAAATAAGGTTTTCTGTATTGGAGTGCTGTCGCCTCTCTCCATTCAAAAAACTCGATATCTCCAAATGATGAGGATCGATGTCTGTGACAATCCAGGGGCCGATCGGTGCAAAGGTATCGAATCCCTTTGCCATTGTCCATTGGCCATCCTTGGGTTGCAGGTCCCTGGCGGTCACATCGTTCAGACAGGTATATCCGAGAATATAATCAGCCGCCTTCTCCTCCGGGACGGCCTTCGCCACTTTCCCGATGACCACTGCCAACTCAGCTTCAAAGTCCACCCGCCTGGACATCTTGGGATAGACAATAGCTTCTCCCGGTCCAATCACAGAGGTGGACGGTTTGATAAAGAGAAGGGGTTCTTTAGGGAGAACCATCTTCACCTCTTCCGCATGGTCCCGGTAGTTCAAACCCAGGGCAATAATCTTCGATGGGAGACAGGGGGAAAGGAGCTTCAACTCTCCAATTGTTTTTATCTTGGAGGTCAGGTGGAAGTGCCCGAAGGGGTCTCCATCCATTTCACGAATTGCATCTCCTTCGATTACTCCACATCTTGTTAATGTTCTATCCCCGTATCTGACAATCTTCATTCTGCCTCCCTCTCTATAAATTACGTGACCGTGTTTCGTGTCCGCTTTAAATCCCCATCATAATTTTCATTCCCGTGAAACTTGTCCTCGCGAAAGCGGGGAACGGGAATCCAGAAATATAGATTCCTGCTTCCCTGCCTACCGCAGGCAGGCGCAGGAATGACATTTTTAGAGGTAGCCTTGATTATTGGTGCTTGCCCTGCACCATGCTAGGTACAGGGCTTGGTTATTGGTAATTCATCACTTCCTCAGCCCTAACACATCCTGCATATCGTAAAGGCCATTGGGCTGGTTCACCACCCAGAGGGCAGCCCGGACGGCTCCGCGTGCGAAATTGTCCCGGCTGTGAGCACGATGAATAATCTCCAGCCGTTCACCATTCCCTCCAAAGAGAACGGTGTGCTCTCCGACAATATCTCCTGCACGTATGACCTGCATTCCGATCTCGGCTTTTGTCCGCTCACCCACCATCCCTTTCCTGCCATAAACTCCTACTTGTCCAAAATCGCTCCCCACGGCTTTGGCAATCAACTCCCCTAATTTCACGGCTGTACCGCTGGGCGAATCCTTTTTCAGACGATGATGGGCCTCAAGGATTTCTATGTCATATTCGGGACCCAATACCCTGGCGATCTCCTGAACGGTTCGGAACATCACATTCATTCCCACGCTCATGTTGGGAGAGAAAACGCACTGGACGTTCTTCGAAAGTTCTTTTACCCTCTCCATCTGCTCTGGATTCAGACCGGTGGTGCCAATGACAATTGCCAGACCATTCTCTTTAGCGAACTGCAAACTCTCCAGGGAGGCCTGAGGATTCGTGAAATTAATGATAACATCCCCTCCTCCCTTCTTCAAATCCCCCTCCAACGGAATGTCTATCTTCCCCAGGCCGATGACTTCTCCAACATCCTTTCCAATCGATGGATGATCCGGCCTCTCAATTGCCCGAGAGAGTACGATGGACGGGGTCTCTTTGATGATATGAATAATCCGCCCCCCCATCTTGCCTGCTGCCCCAACAACAATCGCTCTGATCTCCTCTTTCATTGATAAGCCTCCTCCCACATCTCGGCTTCATAAATGATGTGAACATCCCCCTCGAAAAAGACCCTTCTCACCTCTTCACCTTCGATCTCGAAATGAACCGTCAACACTTCACCCCCTCTTGTTTTGATGGATACTGGAGATTTCACCCACCCTTTAAAAGCAGCAACCAGGGCAGAAGCCACAGCCCCTGTTCCGCAGGCCAGTGTCTCGTCCTCCACCCCCCGTTCATAGGTTCGGATGGATAAATTAGAACGATTCTCCAATCGGACAAAATTTGCATTAGTTCCACTCGGTGCGAAATGGTGATGGTTTCGTATGGCCCTTCCCATTCGGACAAGATCAACCCCCTCAAGGTTTTCCAGAAAGAGGACCGCATGGGGAACTCCGGTGTTCATGCTCGATAAAATCTCTTCCTTTCCTTCGATGAGGATGGCCTCATCGAGTCTAAAACTGTGAGGTTTGGTCAGTTCCAGTTTCACCCGCATCCCATTGACCTCGGCAGAGAGGATTCCCGCTAAGGTCTCAAGGGTCAGGGAGGGACCTGAGATCTCTTTCTGATATGCGAAACGGGCGGCACAACGACCACCGTTGCCGCACATCTCCGCCTCGCTTCCATCCGCATTGAAGAATCGCCACTTGAAATCGGCCTTCTCTGATCGTTCGATCAGGATGAGGCCGTCCGCACCCACAGAGACCCTTCTCTGGCAGACCTTCCGGGCAAACTCCTTCATCTGATCTTCCGCCAAGATGTGTTTTCGGTGATCGATGAGGATGAAGTCATTTCCACTTCCGCTCATCTTCGTAAAAGGAATCTTCATTTAAACCTCCGGTT
>JBFMAE010000029.1:0-3339 GCA_040756085.1 Thermodesulfobacteriota bacterium
TCTGGCTGGAACGTAGGGATAATGGAAAAACCACGTGCGGAGCTAAAGGCGATTGCGCCACCGATGAGCTTGTTGATGGAAAAAGGTCTCTATCAAACCTGGTCTTCAATCCGCTGAAAAAGAAGCATGAAGAGAGGAGAGCCTGAGCCCTCCCCTCTTGAGCTTAGAAAGGACACTTGGTTATTTTCTTTACCCTTTTGCCCGGGGAGTAATCCTTACATTTGACCACATTTTCCACCTCCTCTCTCTTGATCAAACAGTAATTGTGAGCACCATACCTGACCAGCCAATCGCAATTGAGACATTTCATGTTCTTTTTCATGTTCTTTCCTCCTTTTTCAAAATGTAAAGAACGCGGACCGGAGACCGCACCAAAGGAGGGAAGTCAAGGTGGAGAGGGCTTAGAGATGCGTGGGGGAGCCAAGAAAAATCTCCTCAGTCCTCTCAAGAAGTGATTTTTCTTGGGGGGACCTCGCAGCTCTTAGCCCTACTACCTTGATTTCCCGACGACGTGCGGTATGCTGGAAAGAGTAAGGGTGGGGGGAGGGAAGGAGAGGAAAAGAGCGAAGCGTTCCTCCGACATTACCCAAGTCTGAATCCAACGATCAGGCCATTCGCGTTTAGCGCATCGATCTTCGAAGGGCCTGATCTCTTCTTACTTCATCATCCATTCAATGCATCTTTTCACCACCTCCCCATGACATCTTTTCGGAACACACCAGCATTTGAGAACCACCTCTTTCCCTTCCTTGAGCAAACCACACAACCTGACCAGATCATCCTTCACTTCACCACCCTTCTTGAATTCATCCCATAACCACCTCCTGTACTTTTCGATGACCTCATCCCTATTCCCATCCACCCCGATTTTGAACCGATTCCTGAGCACACTTCCCTTATACCCATGACAACTCCTTCCAATGTAGACACCTGCACCCTTGAAAGACTTCGCATTCACCACCTGAACTTTTCCCATAGCCAACCTCCTTCTTCTCTTTGAATTTAAAAGAGCAACAACTTTTGACGAGGCCGGCCCCGGAATAAAGGGGGCAAGTCAAGGTGGAGAGGGCTTAGAGATGCGTGGGGGAGCCAAAAAAGATCTCCTTTAGAATATGGTGCAGTGATCTTTTTTGGGGGCACCTCGCAGCTCTTAGCCCTACTACCTTGAGTTGCTCCCTTTATGGAGGGACAATGGAAAGCGTTGTTGAGAGGGGCTAAGAGTCTTTCCTTTAAGGGTGGGTGGGCGGGTCCTTCTTGGAGGTGGAACCAGGTTTGTTGGAAGAAGAGGACGTGGAATCGAGCAGGGCGGAGTGCCGGCGCAGTTTTTGCCTGGCATGGATGGATTGAGGGAGATAGCGCTTACAAAGGACCCTGCTTCGTTGGACAGCCATGAATCTGGATTGCAAAAACTGTGACGGCACGGTCCAGGAACCACTCAGCCTGGAACCAGGGGGGCGGGTGGGCGGGGGCAGGATAGTAAGCAGGCTCACCTAGAAGCTCGATACGTGTAAAATAGTTTGAAGCCTGCTTCCTCAGCCAGACCAACTATCTACTAGGATGCACCAAGGATGTTTCAGGGCCGGTCGTCCAGACCGGACCTGCAGCACGAAGCATCGCACTAGCACAAGGAGGGCCGTCCAGGCCCGACTCCCTCAGGGCTGATCAGCAAGACCCGTCCAGGGTCTTGCCCCACCCACCAGGCTTGCCAAGAGCAAAGCCGCACCCGTCCAGGGGGCGGCCATCCTCTTCTCCTGCCCGGGACCTGAAATAGGAAAGGCTTCTCGCTGGGGATTTTGTATCTGAATTGGAGCTGAGGCAGGGTGTGAATGGAGGGGTCGGGCCGGGGTGAATAGGAAAGGATGGGTCGTCTTCCGTGGGTCTCTTCAATGCCTGCGACAGGTCGCTTTGAGGCAGTTGAAGATCCCCTCAGCGAACTGCGGGGACCTTCCACCTCACGAGGATCTTTTTCTGATTTGGGTTACTCGCTACCCACTGCAGCAGGTTGCGTGAGGATGCGCTCGCTATTCAGTTCATGCCCAGGAAGGATCTAGGGTTTTCTTCTGTCAGTCTTCTCATCTCCTCCTCGGTGAATTCAATTCTGCACCATGGGATCCTCCTGGAGTAAGCAGTGAACCAGTTTAGGTAGGAGGCTTCCGTCCAGAGATACCTTCCTATGTACCAGTCCGATCCGTAGAGAATCCTTTCCCGGAGCTTGGGCGTGTTCAGCATCGTCCTGATGCTGTTGAAGTATGTCGCGGGCTTGTAGAACATCTCCCTATCATAGGAGACATCCGTGTAGACGTTGGGGTACCTCATGATCAAGTCCCGGATCACCGACTGCCACAGGCTTCCAGTCTGGTCGTTGTGGGCGAGGTTGATTTTCAAGTGGGGGAAATCTGATAGAACGCTTTTCCAATATGCCGGGTGGGCCAGGTGGTAGTAGGCCTCAAATCCGGGAATACCCCCGTTCTCGCAATGGGTGGTGACTGGGATCTCGTTTCTCATGCAGTATTCGTAAATGGGATAGAGTGTCCGGTCATCCGGTGTGAATCCCATGACCGGGTAGATCTTCACACCTTTGAATGCTCCTCCTTGAAGTGCACCGATTACCATATCCGAAACATCCTTCCTCCGCGGATCGGCAGCGATGAACGGCAGCATCCGCGGCCGGCCGTATCTTCTGTTCACCGCCTCCACGGCCTGAACCGTCTCCCTGACCTGATCTACGAAGCTCTTCACTCCACCCCCGAATGGTTCGCAGAATTCCATATCCATCATGAGGGGGGTGCAGATCTCGATCCCCGCCCCATCCATCTCCTGGACAAGCCTGTCTGCGATCTCCAAAATCGAGAGATCGGCAAAGTCAAAAAAGGTCTCGAGCTTGGACCCGTCTGCCAGGATGATTTTGAGCAGCCGGTGAACGAATCGATGAAAATGGTTCCGAGTGTCCAGGAGGAATCGATTCCGGAACTCCTTCGGAACATACTCCAGGCTGAAGATGTGGCAATGACAATTGGTTATCATGACAGCCCCACAGATACGGCTTCGATCGGTGGCCTTTTCCCTTCCCGGATCTCGGCAAGGGTGAGACCGGATGTATACTGAAAGTGGGGATACTCCCTGAACTTCTTCCACTCTCCGGCCCATTCGAGTCCGACGCCTTTCCCGGCGTTCCCGATCCGCTGCCATACGGGATGAGATGAATCCCATATGGGTTTACCGCCATCGAGGGGCACCACGTCGAAGGCCAGTCCAAAGTTGTGAAGGGAATATCCAGGTCTTGCATTGGTAACAATCCTGTTCTCAGGCCCAAGGGGTGGCATCCCTGCGAGTCTTCTC
>JBFMAE010000030.1:0-29446 GCA_040756085.1 Thermodesulfobacteriota bacterium
GATGGCATTATTTCCCCAAACCATGATACATTGGGGATTCCCTTCGTAGTCGCAGACCGGCAGGTTCCCACAGGAGATGATGGAAGCTGCTACCCGGGGCCCATAACACATATGACCAGCCGTGAGAACATTGGGTGTGCCCAAAAGGTTGGCAAATCGGTAGATGAACGCCTCATTGTCGCGGCCTGTTCCATAACCGAGAACAATAGATTCAGCCCCATATCGGTTTTTAAACTCATTCATTTTCGAGGTGAGGATATCATAGGCATCATCCCAGGAGATTCTCTCCCATTTTCCATCCCCTTTAGTTCCTTTCCTTTTTATAGGATAAAGCAATCGATCAGGGTGATAAGCTAATTGAATAGAAGCAATCCCTTTTGGGCAAAGGGTCCCCTTGCTAATGGGAGACTGAGGATCTCCTTCAATTCTTATGACTCTGCCACCCTTTACATAAACCAATACCCCGCAGCCTCCGTGGCAGATCCGGCAGTGACTTCGAACTACTCTCTCACCGGATGGTGGAAGGGCCTCCATCATGATCCCCTTTTAGAAATATCGATTTCGTTTCCTCTGGACTCCTCATTTATAAAAGAAACCTTCTCTAACTTCAATCTCCAAGGTGGGAATATAGAGGAACCTTCATCCCAGAGGGGGCGGGGCATCCCGCTAACTTTTCCTTAAATGGGGAGATCTCGGGTAACCCCTAAGAAGGTGTGAAAAAATTGGGACTTCAGGACAGGCAGGAATACCTCCAAAGTTTTACAAATGCGGTCGTTTGGAGGATAAAGGTAACAAGGCCCTGCAAGTAACAATGATCATTAAAGTTTTTCATCGTGAGGAGTTAACGTAAGAAGGTACCGCTGTAAAACTTTTTCGATCTCCCTGCCCGCCTTCTAAACTTAAAGCAATTTTTTCACACCTTCTAAGTTTCAGGGGCCCTTCACCATCAAAATTAGAGTAGTGATCCGACTGGGATGCTAGAAAATCTTTATAGCGGAAACCTCTTATCGCGCACTCCGATTGAAGAAAAAGTTATCATCAGGCTTCCTCCCTTGATGGCGAATTTTACCCATAACCCTCTTAACGATCCGCTTGATAAAGATTTGAAAGTATCCCAGTCGGATCACAAAAGTCGAGATACAATCCTTATTCCCATACCTGGAGGGTTATTATCTCAGCATTTTTTAACTTGACAGGGGAGAAGCATCTCGATTATAATGACCAATAGTCATAAAATGACCAATAGTTATAAAAAATCAGAAAAAAGAAGGAAGAAGGAAAAGCTGGCCAGGAGGGAGGCTATCCTCAGGGCGGCGAGGAAGGTCTTCTTCAAAAAGGGGTTCATGGAGGCCACCATGGATGAGATTGCTGACCGATGCGGCCTGGCAAAAGGGACCCTCTATCTCTATTATCAAAGCAAAGAAGAAATCTACCTTTCTCTCATGATTGAAGGTATGAAGCTCATCAAAAAGGAAATGGAAAAGGTCGGTGACCTCCACCTGAAAAGTGATGAGGCCTTGGAAAGATTGATGAACCTCTACTATGATTTTTACAGGCAAAACAAAGAGTACTTCCGGATTATATTCCTGAGCAGTCACCCGGACTTCAGGGTCCTCGTATCTGATGAGCTTCTTAAAAGTTCTATCGATATAGGGAAGGAATGCCTTCAAATTGTGGCCAAAGTGATTGAACGGGGTATGGAGGACGGATTCTTTCGAAGGGTAGACTCGTGGGCCATGGCCAATATCCTGTGGGTGATGGTCAACGGAATCATCATGAACTATGAGGAGGATCCGATCTATCGTGACGAGATTTTACGGATTGATCTGGACCAACTCTTAAAGATAAGCCTTCAACTTATTCTGGAGGGGCTAAAAAAGAGGCCTTGAACGATGCTCTGGCTGGCACTGAAAACACTCTTTTATGAGAAAGGGCGATTGATGATCACCCTGGTGGGTATCATCTTTGCCACGGTCCTCACCCTGACGCAGGTGGCGATGTATATCGGGATGATGGGAAATGCCACGGCCATCATCCGCCACATTGATGCGGATGTCTGGATCGCTTGCAAAAACATCCAGAACTTTGACTTTGCCAACCCTTTTCCGGAGGAGAGGATGAACAGGGTCAAGGCCTTTCCAGAGGTGTTATGGGCCGAGAGGTTAATTCTGAGCTGGGGCTTCTTGAAGCTGGCCAACGGCGGCCTTGAACAGGTTCAGATCGTCGGGTTTAACCCGAATACAGGAGTCGGAGCCCCCTGGTCCATGATCGTGGGAACTCCATCCGATGTGAAAGGCGGCAGGTATATGATCCTCGATAAGAATTCGGAACAGAGGCTTGGGAGGCTGGAACTCGGGACTACCTGGGAATTGAGTGAGAAGATGTTTAAGCTCGTTGGGCTCTCCCAGGGTCTGAAGAGTTTCACCACAGCTCCTGTGATCTTCATGTCCTACCATCAGGCCCAAACCCTTCAGGGTCTTGTTCAAGAAAAACAGACATCCTTTATCGTTGCCAAGATAAAGGAGAAGGGAAAGGTTAAAGAGTTGGTAAAGAACTTGAGGATGACGATGAAGAATAACGATGTCTACACGAAAGAGGGTTTCATCTATAAGACGGTCATGTACTGGACTGTTCAGACAGGCTTGGGCATGGGATTCTTTCTCACCGCTCTTCTCGGTCTGATCGTCGGCGGCGCTATCGTGGGCCAGACCATTTATGCCAACACGATGGAACATCTGAGGGAATTCGGAACCCTCAAAGCCCTGGGAGCAAAGAACAGGGATATCTACCAGGTCATCTTCAGTCAGGTCAGTATCAGCGCTGTGATAGGGTTTACAATGGGTTCGGTCCTGATCCTCCTCGCCAGGGATGGGATTGAAAAGGGAGGGGTCACCCTATACCTTGGGCCGGAGCTCTTTTTTATCCTGTTCCTTTTGGTCCTTTTCACATGCTTTCTCTCTGCCTATTTCTCGGTGAGGAAGGTGAGGACCTTAGATCCCGTGAGTGTCTTCAGATCGTAGGAATATTGTTGAAGATGACAAAACCGATGCTTGAAGTAAGGGACGTCAGCAAGATCTATGGAGAAGGTGAGAACAAGGTATTGGCCGTGGATTCCGTAAGCCTCTCTCTTGAAAGACAAGAATTGCTTCTCATCATGGGTCCCTCCGGCTCCGGTAAAACCACCCTCCTTTCCATCATGGGCTGCATCCTCCGCCCTACAAAGGGGGAGGTGAGGGTGGAAGAAAGGATTGTGAGCAGAGGCGATTTATCGGGTCGTCCTGACGAAGAGATCCTTCCCAACATCAGGAAGCAATATTTCGGCTTTGTCTTTCAGGCTTTCAATCTCTTTCCCTCCCTCAGTGCAATGGAGAATGTGGAGATTGTATTGAGGCTTAAAGGCTGGGAGAAGAGTAAGCTACGGTCCGAGGCATCGAAGCTTCTAAACCGGGTGGGTTTGGGAAGGAGGACCGACTTCTATCCCGCAGATATGAGCGGAGGGGAGAAACAGAGGGTAGCCTTTGCCAGAGCTCTCGCCGGCGATCCTCCGATCATCTTAGCTGACGAACCAACGGCCAACCTTGATTCCAAAACAGGATTGGAGGTCCTGAAGCTCTTAAGAGAGTTGGCCGAGGAGTTTGAAAAGGCCATCGTCATTGTGAGCCACGACCCAAAGGCCGAGGCATTGGCCCACAGGGTCGTCTTTCTGGAGGACGGGAGGATCAAGAGATGAAAAAAACTCTGATGGCTTTAGGACTGATATTGGTGGCAGTCATCGTTTACTTCCTCCTTTCGAAAGGAGAGAGCAAAGAACCCAAGAGCGAGGAGACGGCCAGAGTCGTATCTCCAGGATATGTGGCTGCTGAGGGAAAAGTGGAGGCAATGCCAGGTCTTGAAGTGGAGGTGGGAAGTGAATTGGATGGAAAGATAGCCGATTTTTTCGTAGAGGAAGGGGATGACATAAGAAAGGGTGAATTGATTGCCGGATTGGAGAACAGGGATATCCAGGCTAAACTCAAAGAGGCAGAGGCTGAATTAACGGTAGCAAAAGCAAGGCTTAAAGAGGTGGCATCTGGAGCCAGAGAAGAGGAGATCCAAAGGGCCACGGCAACCCTGGAAGGTGCCCTTGCAGATATGGAAATGGCGAAGAAAGAACTCGAAAGATATGAGCAGCTTTTTAGAAAAGGGGTGATTCCGAAGGCACTTTTTGATGAAAAGGAAAGGGTATTGAAGGTAGCAATGGCAAAGGTCAAAGTGGCGGAAGAAGGAAAGAGGCTTTTAGAAAAGGGCCCAAAGCAGGAGACATTGGAATTGCATCAATCTTCTGTAAAACGTGCTGAGGCTTCAGTAGAATATTATCACCGGCTTTTGGAAAAGACATTCATAAAAGCCCCCATCTCCGGAAAGGTGATTCGTAAATACCTTCAGAAGGGAGAGATGATAAGCAAAGAGATGCAGACCTCCCTGGTCGCTTTGGCTGAGACGGAAAGGGTGAGGATCAATGCCGAGGTGGATGAGACGGATATAGGAAGGATTCAGATCGGAGACCCTGCTGAAGTAATCTCCTCTGCCTATCCAGGCAAGGTCTTTAAAGGAGTGGTCCAGGAAATTGCTGAATATGTAGGCACGAGAGGGGTGAAACCCAACAATCCCGTTAAAAATCTGGACATGAAAGTCGTGAAAGTTAAGATAGAACTTAAGGAAAAGACCCCATTACGGCTTGGAATGACTGTGGATGTTAAGATTATTCCCCAGGAAGAAACAGACCGGTCTTCTCACACATGAACCGCTTCATCTCCACCCGGCCCAATTCCCGACACACGAATTGATTCAATCGATTTGCAGCATCAATACCAAAATGGTCTGCCACGGCCATAAACCATCTGGCATCGTGAGACATCCACCCCTTAATTAAGAGATATTTCTATGTATCAAAGGACAAACTTTTTAACATAGGCTATTTCTCCCTCTTGTTTAATAAAGTTGGGGTACCTCTCCAAATGAATCTATCCCAATGATTGTCGCAGTGGCTAAACTATTTGCATACCTGTATACGGAGACCGTCCAGAACTGTATTTGGAGCAATAGATTCCCAGTCCGGGGTGAGTGGGACCCGGGGATAAGGATGTATTAATTCAACTTCCTTAGAATAGTGAGAGATTGATAATAAACGTGCCTTCTTTTCAGCACAATTTATCTCCCAAAAACCTATTGCCTGGCTTAAATTACCAAACCCTTCTTGATCTTTGAATTTCTTCGAATAGATTACTTTCAACCAGACTCCAATAATGTCCGCTGATGGATGGTTCATATTTTCAGCATCGTAGAAGAATTCTCCTATAGCGTTCCTTTGCAAGAATTTCCAATCCTCCCCGAACGCTTTTGGGAAACCAAGGATGACGGGTCCGATGAGAATGTATATGAGGCCAATCTTAAGCAAAAAGGATTTGCTTTTATTCAAGTCCACAACTCACCCCTTTCTTCGTGGATAGATATGGAGATGTGGCTTGCAGGACGATATCACGGGTTAACCCTTGCTTAACCGGCACGGAATATAGCGATGTAATCTACAATAAACAGGGCGAGATATTTTCCCCAACCAAAAATTTATCCTTTGTGTAAATTACTCTCATATGAAGTTCATTGAATCCCTCATTGATCAAATAAAATAAGTCCATATCTAATACTAGGAAAACCTAGTGTATTATTGCCCTAATTTTCTTAAGATTCCTCAGTATTAAAACCAACCAACTTCCCACTTGCACCAGACATCGTTGGGGTGCTCATCAGGAGGGCAGAAAACGCACTTAAAATTAAGTTGATGATGGAGTGTAGGAGCAAATCCTTCGAAATATGCTGTCCCCACTGATTTGCAAGGCAACTCGCTTAGACCTTTCTTTATCCTGGCCTTTTGAGGAAGGCAATTGGTCACAGAAAGATAACATCTATCATTTTGAATTTCCGCTTGCGGTCCAACACTCACCCACATAGGACTTAATAGAACGATCTTGCAAAGATCTTCCAATGTTGCAACAGATTCCATTCCTAAGAATTTCTTCATACGGGTAGCTTCTAAAGCACCGAACTGGCGCCATACCCCCTCATCGAGTTTCATCGCTGTATCAATACCCATCATCTTTTCTGCCCCAACAAACCACAAACCATCGACAGTGAGCATAAGTTGGGCATACAGTTTCGACAACTCGATCAATTGTGCCTTGGACATTGCTTCGAATGCCTCCTTCTCAGATAATCTAAGCATTAATTATGGCCTCCTTTCATTATTGATACTATTACTAAATATAGCATATCTACATTCTTTCTTATATTAAGGGTGCTTTAGCGATCGGCAGATTTATCAAGACAACTTATCCCATGGTTCTCCAGGTGCCAGTATAAGCATCTTTCCGGCCAGGTGCCACATAGCTCCATTGGTTTACCGGAAACGACAGACACTACTAAAGGATTTTCCCTGTATTTCCCCAAAATCTCAATGGCTTCCTGTTTCGTCACATATCTGGCCTTTCCTGCCTCTACCATCGCTTCGGCTAATTCATCAAGAAAAATAGCTTCAGTAAAAGGAGTTTCCTTGTGTAGCTCTCTGCAAATACGCTCGCCCGAAGCACATTTCCGTGCCTTTTGAATCAGACCTGATGCTTGCTCGTCCTTCATTCGTTTTGGATTAAGTTTCTGTATTTCCTCAAGAATCTTTTTACCGAGTTTTGAACCCATCAACGGACCTTTAAAGGATTCGAGGAGTTTAAAGACTTCCTTTACCTGTTTAAGCAACTTCCCCGTTTTGTAGTCTATTACATCTGCCATGGCCGACCTCCTTTGTATGGGGATATGTATTTTAAATACCAGCTCTTTCTCTTTAAGCTGGGAAACATTCCTTAATTTGGATACTTCATCATGAACTTTCTTGTCACGCCCTCTGCGAAATTTAATGCAAAGGAATTCATTCAGATTCAGCAAAGGGTACTCAGTCGTCTTATGCTCCACCTCCTCAAAAAGTACTCTCATTTCTTTGAACATGAACCACATGTCAAGACGCCTCTTGCTGTTAGCCATCTCATACTCATTCAGGATTTCTTTTAGGGTCTCCATAACTCCCCCTTTCTTTTCTGGTATCGTCCCGGATAAAACTTTTGAATATCCCTTCCGATCGCTCTGGGAAAATAGAAAGCAGCCTCTTAATGAATTTTGATCTTGTAGAAGATTGTTGCTTTAGCAATTAAAGCAGAATTGGAATTAAAAAGAATCGCCCATATGGGGGATAGGTATTTTGAGGGTCAGACCAACTTATGGCGGGTTGCAAGAACAGCTGACTGGGTTCGGTCATCGACACCGAGTTTATTGAATATGTGAATGACATGGCTTTTTACAGTGTGAGGACTTATAGAAAGTTGCTCAGAGATCTCGTTGTTGGTGAACCCTTCAGTCATGAGACGGAGCACTTCTATTTCCCGATCTGTAAGACCAAATGAGGTGTCTAAATATTCATCATCGGCGAGAACTCGGTTCTTTTCTTGTGTAAGGACTCTCAAGGACTCGGAGAGGTACTCTGCATATTTCTTCTGTCTTTCAAGCTTCCGTTTTTTTTCTGTGATGTCAATAATGATAGTAAGGGCAGCATCGACATTCCGGTTTTCCCCGTAGATAGGATAGGCTCTAACTTCTCCCCATTTACGGGAACCATCAGGAAAGTCAAGCCACGCCTCCTTGATGCAGGACCTGCCGGACCTGAATACTGCTTGAACTATACAATCCTCACAGGGTGCTTTTCTTCTGAAAAACACTTCATAGCATATCCTGTTAATCACGTCGTCCCGATTGAGCTGGTGAATGGCCGCTCTAGCCCTGTTGGCCCACAGGACGCGAAAATCCTTGTCGATAACGGTTAAGGGATCCCTGATGCTCTTGAGGATAGGGGAATCAAACTGTTCCAGTATGCTATCCATAGATATGACGCAATTTACCTATATTTTGGGAGATTAACCTTATAAAAGAGATACCGGCCTCCGTCGATGGCCATCCATCACCTTATTAACTAACCGGCGCTGCTCCGGACTCTAATAAATTCCTTGACCAAGGGGTCGATGGAAGCAGCGGCTTGGGTTGACGTTATCCTCTTTTAGGATTTCACTTTTTTTGTTCCTTATTAATCATTTTCCCCTCCTGTATTGGATTGGTGCGTGCGGAGGTTCATATTAAAGTTTGGTACGTTCCAAGTTTCTTGAGGATTACGGGATGAAATTTACACCTCTTGGTAGGGCCTGTCAATCCTTGATTTCAGAAAGTAATTAATGCGATACCCTACACTGTTCATCAGGTTAAGTGCTAACCTCCACAGATAATACAGGGGATTCAGGCAAGATTTACACACTATCCGCTTTGCCTTGGTACGACTTGAACTCGGAGCATCACCTCGCCGTAACCAGAGCATTCAACGCCTACATCAGGGCAGCGGACATATTGCATAAAGTGGAATGGATTTGGATCCAGCCCCTCACTTAATCTTTCATTGATCAGTGCCACAGGTATGGTAACTGGGAAATAAGATAGACACACATCCGTTTTGGGCAAAGTTTGCTGATCAGATTTCCATCAACATCCATAATGAGTTTATCACCAACTTTATAGCCTGAATTACAATTATTTGATTTTACAATTTCAGCCTCAATGGTATAAATTTTTGCAGCTTGAGAGAGTCGTCTCACATGACGTATTCGATGACCACCCTCTTTAAATTTCTCCAATTCGGCCTCTTTATATCCAATCCTTTCACCAAACAACTGAAGTACATCTTTTTCCATGCCTTCCTCCTATCAATGAAAATAAAGTTTGATCGAATAATAACAATTTATACCCAAAACCTTCATGCATTTACCCAATGGCGGGGTAAGCTCATGCTCTAACCCTAAAGCATCAATCCAACCTTGTAACCTTGCAAAAATCCCGCATTCATATTCATCCTTTATTCCCGCTCTCACTATATTTTCGTGGGCAAAGCATCTTTTTAAATTCATCCTATAGGATTGATGATTAAGGATCTCTATTTCATATTCGATAAGGTCAGGACCAAATAGTGAAAGAGCCGTTTTCTTTAAGTCCAGGTATTCATCCATATTTTTTGGCGATGATAAGGTTAAAGCTTTCATGAACCGCTTCATTTCCACTCGACCTAATTCTCTGGCCACGATCTGATTCAATCGATTGGCCGCATCCATGCCAAAGTGCACTGCCACTGCCATAAACCATCTGGCATCGTGTGACATCCACCCTTTGATCAGAAGGTCTTTCTCCATTTCAAAGGATAAACTATTTGTCATGGGATTCCTCCTTTTTGATGGGTAGAGGTAAGGCTATGGCTTGTTACCAAATATTAAGCCCTGCGCACCCGGCAGGGTATGTAACGATGTAATGGCGTGCCTGCCAGGCGATCTCGGTGTTTCGCTGGAGCCAACTGGTTAACATTGACTCCATGTGCTTCTCCGCCGTGTACGAGCCCGAAGCCATGAGGGATGATTACCTGGCCTCGGAATGAACTATCTGTCACTTCAGCTTCGATTTTAGCAGATCCTGCTTCGGTTTCTACAAGGGCAAGGTCCCCATCGTTAATTCCTAACTCCTCTGCATCTTTTGGGTTTATCCGCAGGGTGCAGGGACGCCTTCCTTCATTCCAAGCCGGGTCACGCATGATCGTATTGGCCACCATCTCCATGTGGTTTCCGGCTATCAGCACCATGGGATATTCTTTGCTCAACAATTGGGACTCCTCGGTTGCAGGTATTACCTCCTTGACCCATGATTCCATCTCAGGGAAATGGATATGAATTTTTTTGTCAGGGGTCTTCAGAACAGAAAGGTTGTTCTCCGAATCTACTACTCCGATCTTAACGCCTCCTGATGTGTCCAGAATCTTTCTAAATATTTCTTCTCCTGTGAGGGGACTCACCTTGTAACCGGCGCGGGCAACATCTTCCGCATGCATCATCGGAAATCGTGCCAGCAGTCCCCAGAGCGCAGACAGATTTTTAGATCCCAATTCCTCTCCAAGGGTCTTCGCCAAAATGTAAGGTAACCACGGTTCTGCCTTTGGATTAGCACGAATGTATTCCATGAGCGCAAGGCCGAAACTGAGTCGGTCTTTGGCCAGCTCTCGAAGCTTGGATGGGTAATCCGGGATCATTCCCAACCTTTGAGCAAGCTCCACGAAGATGGTAGCCTCTTCCACCTGCTCTCCATCTGGCTGCACCACAGGACGGCGCATATCGAAGTAGTAGTTGGGGTATCCCCACTGAAAAAATGTGCCGTCCCATTTTTCATAGCCTGATCTGGCGGGGAGGACATAATGGGATAGGACAGCCGTTTCACTCATGGCGACCTCGATGGTAACCAGGAGATCCAGCTTTTTAAAAGCCTTCTCATAGGTTTTTGTGTCAGCGTAAGAACGTAAGGGATTTGAGCCACTGACGATCAGAGCACGGATGCGTTGAGGGTGATCATTATCGATCTCTTCAGGCATCACATTGGGTGGGAAGACTCCCATGATTAAAGGAATATTGGTCATGATGGTTTTCCATGTTTTTGGATCTTCTTCTGGTGTGTGAGATCCCATTGGCATCAGGTGGCCCAAAAAGATATTGCCTCCTTTGGTTCCTATGCGGCCTGTTAATGTAAGTAAGATCAATTCCAAATAAGAATTAAGAGTGCTGTGCCGTCCCATCAGGATGCCAAGGTCGCTACGCAGTGCCGTTTTTCGGGTGGCAAAGAGCCGAGTGAATTCTCGAACAGCATTTGGATCCAATCCGCAAACATGGCAGTTTTCTTCAACCTTTACATGATCAAACCAGCTTTGAATCGCTTCAAAGCCATTGATTCTGTCAACCAGATAATCCTTAGCTACAAGTCCCTCGGTTAGCAAAATCTTGATCATCGCTTTGAATAGCAATGCATCAGTCCCGGGCCTGAGTCGTAGATGGATGTCGGCAAGCTTGGCTGTCTCTGTTACTCTTGGATCGACTACAACCATTAAAAAACCTGGTTCTTTTTTCTTGTTCCGAAGCACCACCGGCGCATTGGGGATATCGTGGCTCACCATGGGATTGGCTCCCCAGAAGACAAGGAAGTCTGAACCGTTGATGTCCGGGAAGGGATGCATATATTGGCGGCCAAATGCCTTACCACTCACCCAGAAAAAACCAGTAAGCTCCTGGGCCAGGGGACTATAATGATTTCTCGAACCCAATCCATTCAAAAAACGAACGCCGAAGGCGGCTTCAAAATGGCAACCCTGGCCACCTCCGCCCATATAGGCTATGGATCGAGACCCATGTGTTTGGACTATTTCTTTGAGTTTACCTGATATTTCATCCAATGCTTGATCCCAGGAGATGCGCTCAAATCGATCCCCGATATGCTTAAGAGGAAATCTCAGTCTCTCAGGGTTATTTTGAAAGTACGCAATGTTCGCTCCTTTTCTACAAAGATAACCCTGTGACCGGGGATTCTCCTTTTCACCCCTGACTTTAACGATCTTGCTGTCTTCAGTGATTACCTCCAGGCCACAGTTGTTATAACAGAGCACACAAGATGTCTTTTGCCATTTACTCATGATCCGCTCCTTTTTTATAAGTTCCGTTTATTTTTTGATTTTATCCCGATCTTCTACTCGTAATTCCATAACGATGTGTCCCCAGCCTCCGCATTGCACTCCGACATCAAAGCAACCTGCCCTTTTGAATCGCATCTCGTTTGGCTCAATCCCTGCATAAAAAAAGTTCATTTGACGCAAAAATGAGTTGGGCAACTGAATTCAAGGCATAGATACAAATTCTCTTTGGACAAAGATGTGTGAGAAGGTTACCAGCTCCATCAAAATAGAATTTATCCCCAACCTTGTGCTGACTATTACACCCGTGGGAGTCTAATACTTTTACAACGATGGTTTTATTCAATAAAGCCGGTGCCTTGGTGAGGACATCATCATTCCTCGGACTTTCCCTGAACTTCTTCATCTCCTCATCATTGTAACCCAGATGCTGTTGAAACGTTTTCCAAGTTTTTTCATCTAACTTCATATCTTTCCTCCATTTATATTATTTATATTAGGCCCCTTGTGAGTTCATGAACCTCTTTTGTCGATGCCCAATTCTTTTTGCACTTTTTGAAAACGCTTTTGAGCAAGGGAGATTCCAAGTGAAGGGGATAAACGGTTAATCCACCAGTATAACTTCCACCACGATGGCACAATGATAATGGCTTTATTCTTTGCAACAGAATTTAGGACCTTTTTTGCAAATATATTCGGGGACATGGGCTTGAGTTTTTCCCACAGTTGACGCATTTGTTCAGGAGGAATGTCAATAAGCATTTTGCCATATCTCCCTCCTCCTTCTAAAATGGGCGTACGAACAACGCCTGGGCATACTACGCTAACTCGTATTCCCATATTTGCGGCTTCGGCCCGTAGTGATATTGAAAGGCCTACGACCGCATACTTGGTTGCAGCATAAGCTACCGCTCCTGGAGAGACCATAAGTCCAGCCATTGAAGCAATATTGACAATATGTCCGAATCCCTGGGCCATCATAATTTTGTATGCTGCTTGGACTCCGTTTATCACGCCACGGAGATTGACATCTACAATTTGATTCCAGTCTTCGATGCCGTAATGGTAGACGTTGCCACCAATTCCAATTCCCGCATTGTTGAAAATGTAGTCCAAATGACCGGTACGCTTGACAGTCTCTTGGACGAGCTGCTCCATTGCAGGAAAGTTGGTCACATCTATTTTCACCGGTTTTGCTTTACCACCAGAGACCTGGATTGCTGAGGCGACTTGCTCTGCCAACTCGATCTGAAGATCAGCCAATACCACCTCGACGCCGCGCTTTGCTAATTCCTCGGCAAGAGCTCGACCAATTCCTGATGCTCCACCGGTGATAATCGCAATTCTGTCTTTGAATGATTTCATGCAAGCGTTCTCCTCCCATGATGAGGTATTCTCCATGACCGATAAGAGTGAGTTTGTATCAAGACCGCGATCAACCGGATGGACCAACTGAATAGCACCATCCAAATTCATCCTCTTTTTCCCCATACTGAATTCCGGTTATCTCGTCGTACAGTTTCTGAGAAAAGGGGCCTGTTATACCATCATTTATGGTCATGGACGTGTTGTTATGATGAATCTCACCGATAGGTGAGATTACCGCTGCTGTCCCAGTTCCAAAAGCCTCCTTTAGTCTTCCGTCGTTGGAGGCCGAAATTAGTTCGTCAATCGAGATTCGCCGCTCCTTTACGTTTTGGCCCCAGCTTTTTGCCAGACGAATGACGGTATCGCGGGTTACTCCGTCAAGGATGGAACCTTCCAAAACCGGTGTTACCAACTCATTGTCTATCAGGAAGAATACGTTCATTGTGCCCACTTCTTCGATATATTTTCTTTCTATCCCATCAAGCCAAAGAACCTGGGTAAATCCTTTTCTTTTCGCCTCATCTGCGGGAAGCAGACTTGAAGCGTAGTTGGCTGGCGTTTTGGCCGTCCCCAAACCTCCTTTCATAGCCCGAACGTACTCACCTGGGGTTAGCAATTTAATGGGATTCATACCTTCCTTGTAATAGGCTCCAACTGGTGAGGTTATAACCATGAAACGATAAGATTCAGAAGTACGCACACCAAGGAAATTATCCGTACCAAAGATGAATGGGCGAATATATAAAGAATGACCTTTCTTTTTGGGGATCCAGTCCTTGTCCAGTATGAGTAGCGCTTCCAATCCTATCATGAATGTGCCGAAGTCTATCACCGGAATACAAAGCCTCTCGCATGACCGCTGGAGTCGCTCATGGTACTTTTCGGGACGGAATACATTGATGGAACCCTTCGTGGTATAAAATGCCTTTAGGCCTTCAAAGACGATCTGTCCGTAATGTAACGAACATAATGAGGGCAGAATCTCAATTTTCCCGAAGGGGACTATTTCGGGCGATGTCCACTTACCATTCCGGTACTCAATGCTCAACATGTGATCTGAGAAGACCTCCCCGAACCCCAGATTTTCGAAGTCTACTTCACCTATTCTGCTCTTTTTTGTCTTCCGCACTCTTATATTCATATCAAATAATCTCCTTCTTATGATGGTTTTTCAGAAATCATTTAAAACGAAACTGAATCTTGCAAGGATTTAAGCCGAAAGCACGACTGGCTTCCTCCATCATAACCATCCTGCGCCTTTTGACAAGAGATTGGAAACGTCCTCCCTGGTTGCAAACGCCCTTTTATGCCTTATCCCTCTTTTTCTTCTTATTGGGGGTAGGTTCATCCGCCATGGCGGGCATGGCCATAAGCGTCATCAAGGACGTTGCACACAATTTTTCGATTCCATTCTTAACGGCGAAGACTTCACTCCTACAGACCGTTAAAGTTCTCCCTGGTTTTACAACTCGTGCACGACCTATCAATAAATCACCATCTCCAGGAGCAATAAGGTTCAGTTTATACTCCACTGTTAATATTGATGACTCAGGTCCCATCAGACTGTAAGCAGCATAGCCTCCTGTATTATCCGCAATGGTACCAATAACCCCTGCATGGAAAAAGCCATGTTGCTGAGAAAGTTCTTTCTTATATGGAAGGTGTATCTCACAATATCCGGGTTTCACTTCAACAAGTCTTGCTCCAATGAATTTCATGAACCCTTGACGTAAGAAACTTTTCCTCACTTTCATTTCATAGTTTGGGTCTAAGGACTTAAATGACATCCTGTTACCTCCTTCCATATTCCAACTTCCATTCTCCAGAATGCTCATTCAAGCTTTCCTTGGAATCAGCTGGACCTCCAGCATCATTTCACCGTACCCTGAGCATTCGACTCCAACGTCAGGACATCGAACATTATGCATGAAATGGGATTGTTTTCTGTTCATTGTCTTCCATTTTCAAAAAGATGTAAAAAGTGTAGCATCTTGCCGGATTGAACCGTCTCCCATGTGCAATGCTGTCTGGCGGATAAACCCTCCTGTTAAGAAAGCCGAATCAGGATTTGAAACTTGCAATCACGGATTTCAGTGCATCTGTTGTTTTCTTGAATGATTCAATATCTTTTCCGGCTTTACATATGAGAATGGCCCCTTCTATTGTGCTCATGATCAAGCGACTGAGAGCATCGTAGTCGATCTCTCTTTTGAGTTTTCCCTGACTCCTCGCTTCTTCAAAAAGGCTGCACAGAAGCGCATGCCACTGAACGAAAAAGCGATTGACTGCTTCTGAAAGACCTCGGTGTGTGTCGCCCAGCTCCAGGGCGAAATTGCCAAAGAATCAGCCGCCCTGGCAATTCCGATCGATTACGTACATAGCCATGCCATCAATCATCGCCTCGATTTTCATTAGAGGGTCCGAGAGTTCTCCCATAATCCGGTTCAAGAAAGGAAATTCCTTTTCAATAGCCCGATCAACGACACTGTAGGCCAAATCTTCCTTGCTCTCGAAATAGAAATATAAATTGCCTCTTTTAACGCCCGCTGCCTTACAGATGTCATCGATAGTGGTATTCTTATAGCCCTGGTGTTTAAAAAGATGGCGGGCCGTTTTTATGAGTTTATCTTTTGTGGCTTCTCCCTTGGTTCCCATCATTGCGTCCCACCATAGTACAGTTGACTCATGAGTCTATGCTTATCCTGTCCCTGGAAAAATTCACCAGAGCTTCCAGAAAATAAAGAGTTAGAGGTGCATTATTTCCGAGGCCTCTCCGCTTTTCCTACTGGGCAAAGGGCCTGGCATTCGAAACAGGAATAGTAACTTCCAGCAGCAAGGGTCTGCCAGAGTTCTCGAAACTCGTAGCCTTTGATCATCTCGATTCGCTTGGTCTCGGGGGAACTGGATATCTCGCCCAAGAATCTCATCATACCTCGAAGACCGAACTTCAAAACTTCTTTGCCGCAGGCCCGCTTGTCAACCTGTCCCTCGTCATGAAGGGCCTTGGCCGGGCAGCCAGAAATGCAAACATCACATCCTGGTGGGCATAACGATTTAGGTTTCTTCTTTGTCGGGTTCAGAGGAGCCGAGGTCAAAACGGCGCCAAGTCTTACCCGGGGACCATAGCCAGCCACGAGAATGAGGCCGCTCTTCCCATAGCTTCCCACCCCGGCTTCAGCAGCAGCCCTTCTCAGGTCAATGGGTCCCACCAATCCGAATTTCCCATCAGACATGTCGATCGGGAGAAAGGCGGGAATGGCCACAGCCTCGAAGCCTGTTTTCTCCAGCGCCATGGCTATCTGCTTGCAGACGGCCCTCACCGTTTCGTAGGTGACAAGGGTGTCATTTTGTTTCACCTGAAGATTTCTTGACTTAAGAGAAGCTTGACTGTGACCGCAGGCGACCACCACGCAGGTTCGAGCGGATGGAAGAATATCGACGACGGATTGATGATCGAGCCTCTCCACGGAAGCGATCCCCGCGGAAACTGCTCCCAGACGGATTCCCAGTTCTATAACTTTCATTTTCCCACCTCCCATTTCATATCCGTGCTCAAATCAGCGGCACCGTCATCAAGTGTCCGCTCGAATGTTTGACACCCTCTAATCCTTGTCCAGGATCACGTCCATCTTTGTTCTTCTGGGCTGACAAAGAAGCTTCTTGACTCTTTGTCCTCATAGCTCTGGTGTTTGAAAAGGCGATCAGAAGACTCGATCACCTTACTGCTTGCGGTTTCACTTTCAGTCCCCAATTATAGATTGACTGGTCAGTCTATTTTTATCAAACTTAATAAACTCTGTCAAGAAAAAATTTTCAGACCCGATTCGAGCTTGGATTTCTTTCGGTAGATGATCGAGAATATTTAAAAAAATATAATGAGATTGAACTCTTACGCTATTTTATTGAGGGGTAAACATTCCGTACTCTTCGTTACATTACATTTTGTGAGGGCAAGGGCACAGCGCCGGTGAGCTTGGGGGGTGTTAGGCAAGATTCCGGAGGTAATTCTGAGCATCCTGCCATCGAAAGGAGAAAAAAACTATGGAGACCGGAATGATTCAAGCAATTGAGTTTGAAACAACTCAAACCAACGACCCAAGAGAAGCGAAGCTGAAGGACATCATCGAAAAGGGGAAGGCGTGCCTTCACAAAACCATCGAAGAGATCCAACACGAGTTTACTATCCGAAAGGACATGGCAGTAAGACCGACCGCTATCGACCTCCTTGTCCAAGATCACAAAATCCAACCCGTGATCCGAGAAGAAGCCTATGATCTTACGGACCACAGCCAGGGCCAAATGCTAACCCGAGCTAGCATCCCTGCCTAGTTTGCCAAAAGCTGATGGACCTCGAAGAGAACGAGCTGTTATCGAGGAATCTAAAACGATTGACCGAGAGAATTGAAGATGGTCGAATCCTGCTCCGTCGAGTCGGCACCACCATCAAAGTAAATCTTATCACCGACCTTATATCCGCTGTCACAACCACGTGATTCAATAATTTCCGCAACAATCGTTTTATTCAGCATCACAGCCGTTTTTGATAAGACATCTTCATTCCTTGGGTTCTCTCTGAACTGTTTCATCTCTTCGTCATTGTAACCCAGATGCTGCTGAACACATTTCCAAGTTTTTTCATCTCACTTCATTTCTTTCCTCCCTTTAAATTTAGTCTCGGATAAGATTCATTAACTCCCTTTTTGATCAATTGAAATATCCCATTCCGGTTTAAAGTTTGAGTACGGTGTGGTTCGCCAGAGAACTAGGCCTTATTGCTCTTTTTCTTTTTGTTGCGCACAGGTTCATCCGCCATGGCGGGCATGGACATAAGCGTCATCAAGGACGTTGCACACAATTTTTCGATTCCATTCTTAACGGCGAAGACTTCACTCCTGCAGACCGTTAAAGCTCTTCCTGGTTTTACAACTTGTGCACGACCTATCAATAAATCACCATCTCCAGGAGCAACAAGGTTCAGTTTATACTCCACCGTTAATATTGATGACTCAGCTCCCATCAAACTGTAAGCAGCATAGCCTCCTGTATTATCCGCAATAGTACCAGTAACTCCTGTATGGAAAGAAACCATGTTGCTGAGAAAGTTCTTTCTTATATGGAAGGTGCATCTTACAGTATCCGGGTTTCACTTCAACAGGTTTTGCTCCAATGAATTTCATAAACCCCTGGCGTAAGAAACTTTCTCTCACTTTTATTTCATAGTTTGGATCTAAGGACTTAAATGACATCCAGTTACCTCCCCAATAATCGAATTTTAACTTCAGAAAGAGAATAATGTTTCCCCCTTAAATTGCCTTTACTGTTCTACTCCTTACTTCACATATAAGGGCAGACAGAGATGCATTGAATACATCGGTACATGGAGTGGTCATCCACTGCCGTGAGATGGTGGTCATCCACTGCCGTGAGATGGTTGATCATCTGGACGTCTTCGGAATTGAAGTTGCCGGCTTTCATCAAATTTGAAAAGATAGGGCTTCTCATCGAATGCTTAACACATGCAACCCTATCTACCTTCCCACTTTTATCAATGGCCTTGACCGGACATTGTTCTTGGCAAGCAAAACATTCTTCAGGACATCCTTTTTCATCTTTCTCTGGCCAAGCGATAGTGGGTAATGATGCTGTGGTAACAATCCCACCCAGTAACAGCTTGGGGCCGTATTTAGAACTAAAGAGCAATCCATTTTTGCCCACCCTTCCAATACCTACTGCTTCAGCCATTTTTACTAAACCCATATATCCCCAGAAATCACCCTTTCCCTTTATGTCGTAAGGGAAACAGCCATAGACAGGTACAGCAATTTCACCCTTCTCTTCGAGGATACCCGCAACCCGCATCAACACTCCGTCTATGTTCCGGTAATAAATATTAGCAGCCTTCCAATACATCCATTCTGACCTCTTCTCAGATTTAAATATCCCTTTAGGAACAGGTATTCCCAAGCATAATATGCTTTTTGCTGAAGCAAGCATATCCGAAGGTCTGTAACCTGATGGCTCATTTTCAAGCGATGCAGCTTTGGCTATGCCAAAAATAATATTATTTTGTAGAAAAAATTTTTTCAATTCTTCTGCTATCTTCTTCATTTCGGATCCCTTTTCTTATTTACCCCGTCAGAAATAATGCCCCGCCGCTCTGTAGCGGGGTTAGATTTTAGAATAATTCCGGTGGGGTTTAATCTCCCGCTGGAATTTCTAACGGGTTTACTCAATCTCAAAAAGCTCTCTGGGGGTTTTGGTCAATAATTTATTCCTTTCCCCAACCAGAATCATGTCTTCGAGCTTAACCACCCCGAACTTTTCATCCATCATGTGCATATCCAATGCAAGCACAAAGCCATCTGAAATTATTGAATGGTCATAGTCAGATAGGATGGGCAGCTCATTGATCTCAAGGCCTACACCATGGCCGATGATCTTTGACTTCCGCCCATTCCCAAAATTTAAAAACGGTTTGCCGACCTGGCATTCCTCTGCTTTCTTAACAGCCATTTTATATATTTCAGAACATTTCATCCCTGGGGTGATATGGTCTATAAGGTAATTAGCGATCTCTTTTAAGGATTGGAATAGTTTCTTCGTTCCATCCTTTGCCTTTCCGAGGATATAGGTTCTTGTCTGGTCAGCATGGTATCCTTCAACAAGTACAGGGATATCTACAACAATTAAATCTCCCCTTCTAATCTTCCTACGAGAGGGTCCCGAGGGGACGGAAGCGCTCAACCCAATTCCAGTGATCGAGTAGACCACACCGCTGATCTGATAAAGGTTAGGTCCAGATGCTAACGGCCCCCTGCTCATGAAGAAATCGGGCTGCCGGATGAAGAAGATCCCCTCATGCCCTGCCAGCCTGTGGGCATCTTCGACTGCAGCAGCCAATTCAAGTTCAGTCAACCCCTCTTTCAATACGGATAAAGCCCTTTCATGGCCTTTATGGATTGTGGTGCATGCTTTTTTGATAGCCTTAATTTCAAAGGCATCCTTCCTCTTTCTCTGACTCAGAATGAAGGGAGAAATGTCCACAATTTTAAATCCATTAAAAATCTTTCTGAGCTCTAAGAAACGATTTACAGGGAGAACATCCAATTCGGTGCCAATCTTTCTTCCTCTTCCAACCATTGGTGAAATCTCTTTAAAGACATTCTCAAGATGTCTTTCCTCTTTAATATTTTCTTTTCCGATTTGTGCCTCACGAAGGGCAAAATCAAAACCAGCCCTCACAAACAGGCAGTAATGTTGGGGTGAAACAAAAAAGTAAGAAGGTTGAGATGTTCCTGTGTAATAGAAAACATCCCTGGAATAGAATAAAAGGACTCCAGAAAGATTATTGCTTTTGATTATCTCTTGTAGGGTTTTTATTCTCTTTATATTTTCTAACATGAAGTTCCTTCACTTTGTTTAAACTTTTTCTCTCATCACTACATTTTATCTCAGGATCACCTCGCTCTTTAAGGATGAACGGTTGTATGGTAATATCCATCCTTGATGAATACAATATTTCTTTCAATGAGCTCTTCCATGATTTCATCAAATTTTTCCTGATATCTGCCTTCAAAATATAAATCCACCACTGCTTTAAACCAATGTGTGGTCAACAGATAGTTAAAAAAATCGTCCTTGGGATAACCCTTTTTCATCAACAAGACCCAAATGAGGATCTTCTTGAGATGGTCTTGCCCCAATTTAGCAGGGTTTTTCATAAAATTCTCTAATCTACGTATACATCTTTCCATGGCCCTTTTCGGGTTGCAAATGATCCCGCCATGACCGGGATAGATGGTTTGGATATTCAAGGAGGAAATTTTCTTTAGAGATTCCTTTGCCACAGAAGGTGCATCTTTCCCCTCCACGATTGTATTGAGAACGCCTGTATCTCCGTCCCAAAGGGCATCCGAAGAGATGAGAAATCGCTCTTCAGGGCTATAAAGTGAGATTCCTCCTCGGGCATGGCCTGGAGTATGAATAACCTCTAATTCCAAATCATCGAGATAGATTTTCCTTCCGTCCTCTAAGGGAATGCCCACAGGGAAAAATTCTGCCTCCTGATCATAGAATCGATACCAGGTCGCCCAATCATCTCTGGATTCAATCGATTGCTTATCAACCCAGTGGATGGCAATCAGACATCCTGATATTTCTTGAATCCTTTTATTACCGCCGATATGGTCGCAATGGCTGTGGGTGCTTACGATCAGGTCGATGGAACTGAGATCGACCCCTGTCGCCTCAATCAATTTTTTCGTTTCCTCGAAATCTCTGATATAACCTGTATCAATGAGTATCTTGCCTCCTCCATTAAAGACGAAGTGATTGGCATTCAACCATCCCCGTTGAATAAAGAATAGATTTTTTGAAATCTCCTTGATCATATGAGTGAATTCATATAAATGTTTATGAAAATTTATTGAAAGCTCCAATCAATATCTTTTTGAAAGCCTCAATTTCCTCATTGGAGTACCCTTCTTTTATTTGTTCGTTTAGCCTCTTAACAATTGGTAATGCCTTGTTAGCTACTGTCTTTCCCTTCTCAGTGATATGAACTAAGTAAACACGCCGGTCATTGGGATGATCAGATCGTTTCACATAACCCAGTTTTTCCAATCGATCAATCAAGCCCGTGACAGTCGGATTCTCTAACATTAACCCCTGACTAATTTGAGTTAAGCTTAAACCATCATTCTTTTGAAGGAAAAAAAGAAGCATCACCTGGATCGGAGTCACCTCTATACCGCTTTCAGAAAAAGATTTTTGAAGGTTGATTATAAGTTTTTGATATACCTTAGAAATTAAGAAGATAAGGCGGTCTTCTAATGGCATAAATTAACCTCTTTAACAGATTTTTATATGCTAATATTTAGCATACTAAATAATTTTGTCAAGTAAAAATTAAGGGTCTGTCCTGATTTACTCGCTACTCAAGATTTTCACAAAGGAAGTTTGAGGTAAAGAATGATTTGAAGAAGTCTTGAAATAAAGTGTTACAATAATCGATTCAAAAGGCATATTTTATCGCTGAGGGAGATCTTTATTGGGAATAGATTCTTCACATAGATCCTCTTCGCGATGTACATTCAGCGAGTAATTTGGGAAAGATGCAAATTATGAGAATTATCAAGGTATTGAAAAGAAATTAGCGAGTAAAGTGGGAAAGACCTAAAAAATTTTCTTGACAAGGTTTTTGAAATTTGTTATAGGACCATATAATTTTAAGGGAATGATTAGAGTGAAAGAGATTTTTAGATTAAAGAAAGGCAATTGGTGGTGCTGGGAGAAAAAAGTGATGGAGGTCTGCCCAGCGCCATTATAACCGTTTGAATTGAAATGAAGGCCATGGGTGGCTTCCCTGCCTGCGGCAGGCAGGCCAGTTTCCCATGGCCTTTTTTATTTTTACCTCTTCTTCGCAGATTAAATTCAAAAAAGGCTATGGACAATATCCATAGCCTTTTTTATTTCAGGAGGTGAGGGATGATCAGGCAAGAGATTGTGGTCTGTCAAAAATGTGGATCTCTTAAGGAATTAAGCGACGAATGTGAGTGTTCTCACGAGAAGGAAAAAACTATTTCATCGAAATCTGAAAGAAAAGCTGGCAACGGTGGAGGGAAAATTGAACACCAGAGGAAGAGTTCTATTGGGAAATGAAGCCATCGCCTGGGGTCTCCTTGAATCGGGGGCTACGGTTTTGACTTCTTATCCGGGAACACCCGCATCTGAGATATTGGCCACTGTCCAGAAGATCAAGGAGGATAAAGGGCTCAATATCCATTCGGAATGGGCGATCAATGAGAAGGTAGCTTTTGAAATCGCTCTAACCCATAGCTGGCTCGGAGGACGATCTGCCGTGATGATGAAGCAGATGGGATTGAATGTCGCTCTCGATCCTTTAATGAGTGCTGCCTACACAGGGGTAAAAGGAGGATTGGTTGTCATTTCAGCGGATGATCCCGGCCCATACAGCTCCCAAACAGAACAGGATAGCCGTTTCCTCGCCTTCTTTGCAAAGATACCTGTCCTAGATCCGGCCAATCCGAAAGAGGCTAAAGAGATGGTGAAAGAGGCGTATCAACTCTCCGAGAAGTTTCGTCTTCCTGTGATGGTGAGGCCTACCTCTTGGGTTTGTCATGCCCGACAGGGAATGGAGCTTGAGGAGATAAAACCCTTGGAAAGGGAAGTCCGGTTCCAAAGAGATCCACTCCATTGGGCCGCGCCTCCGCGCCTTCGATTTAGACTTCATGGTGAGCTCAATAAAAAGATAAAAGAGATCGTCTTCTGCAACAATAATATTATCAAACTCATTACACCGAAAGAAACGAGACTTGCCATTCTATCCTCAGGGGTGCCCTCTGCCCATGCCTATGATGTGATAAAGTCCTTAAGGCTTGAGGATGAGATCGCCCTCTATAAGGTCAATATGCCCTTTCCATTAGGATCAAAAATTCAAGAGATCGTCAATCGCTATTCCACCACTCTCGTCCTCGAAGAGACCTACCCTGTCATGGAGATCCAGCTTCTATCAAGGGAAAGGGTGAAAGGGAGATTGGATGATACGATTCCTTCAGAAGGTGAGCTCACTGCTGAGGTCCTTGCACAAACCATTTTTAAACTACTTGGGAAAGAGACCAGAAGAACTGTTCCAAGACCTCCGGAGGGGAGCCCTCCACGGCTCTGTCCGGGCTGCCCTCACAGGGCAGCCTTCTGGGCAATAAGAGAGGTCCTCCCCCAAGGGATCTTTCCGAGCGATATCGGTTGTTATACCCTTGGGATCAATCTCGGAGCAGTGGACACTTTTCTATGTATGGGGACGAGCATTGCCCAGGCCGAAGGTCTTTATCTCTCTTTCCGTAGAACCGGCATGGAGATTCCACCCATCTGTGCCACGATAGGGGATTCAACTTTCTTTCACGCCGGCATACCGCCTTTGATAGATGCCGTCCATCAAGGGACTTGTTTCACTCTTATGATTCTTGACAACGAGGTTACAGCTATGACCGGTGGACAAACCACCCCCGCTTCTCCCTCTTCTGGCAAAAAGGTAAAGATCGAGGATGTGGTAAAGGGATGTGGGGTGGAATTCCTAAGGATCGTTGATTCTTATGACATACCGAAGGCGATTGATGCCATCAAAGAGGCAGACAACTATAGCCGCTTGGAGGGAAGGGGAGTTGCCGTGATCATCTCCCGACACCCATGTCCCCTTTATTCTCCCGAGTTCCGCGAAAAGAGGAAAGTGCTTCAGATCACGGAGAGATGCACAGGCTGCAAGATATGCGTGGGGAAGTTTGAATGTCCTGCCCTGGAAAAGGGAGAAGACGCCAAACCGCTCGTGTTGCCCAATCTCTGCCAGGGCTGTGGGAACTGTGTCCATGTCTGTCCAAAAGGCGCCATCGAATTCACATAGAGATGCATTAAGTAGGCAATTGGGCGTGCTTCCAACCCTTTACCAAGCGGCTCTTTACTATGTTTTATGGGTAACATGCGATACACCTAAGGCGACTTGTGCAATATGCTGGGAAACGGAGTAGCAAAACTTTCAAAGGTGCCTCTGTAAAGGTTTTTCAGCACACCCAACCGCCTTTTGGAATGGTTTTTTTACAATTGGTGAATTTATTCTGGAGGAAAGATGATGGAATTACAAATTGTGATCGCAGGACTGGGAGGGGAAGGAATCATCCTCATGACGATGATCCTCGCAGAGGGAGCCTTTCGTCATGGCTACCCGATCATCTCTACAGAAACCCATGGTATGGCCATGCGAGGTGGATCAGTGATCTCTCAGTTGAAGATTGGCGATTTTCAAAGCCCGATGATTTCTTATGGTCAAGCGGACCTGTTGATCGCCACCTCAGAGAGGGAAGCTGAAAGAAACCTCTTGTACTTGAAAGAGATGGGAGGAAAGGTCTTTTTGGACTCAGCTAATGGAGGACCCCATTCGATAGATGCAAGGGGAATCGCCCAACAATTGGGAACCCCCCGTGCAGCGAATATGGTCCTTTTAGGGTATGCCATAGCGAACCTCAACGGATTCAATCCTCAATTATTTGAGGAGGCCCTTGCCTACCTCTCCCCTGCCTCTTTTTCTGAAATGAACCTGAAGGCTTTCAGAAGGGGATTCGAGAAGGGAAAGATTTAAACCCGCATAGGAAGGAGGAAGATGATGATCAAAGAAGCGATTGGTAAGGTGTTTTTAAAGAGAGATTTAACCGAAGAAGAGATGGGAGAGGTGATGAAGGAGATTATAATAAGCAGTGCCTCTGCTGAACAAATCGCTTCATTCATCACGGCATTAAGGACAAAGGGAGAGACACCTGAAGAGATAACCGCAGCGGCGAGAGTCATCAAAGATAAGATCCCGGTGATCAATGCTGGAGAACATGTGGTGAGTCTGGACCGGGAAGAAATCACCATGGAAAGGGAGACGATCCTTAAGACGGCAATGGAGTTAAAGGAAGGAACAAATATATTCAATATCTCAACAGCCACATCCCTTATTGTGGCAGGAGGAGGTCTTAAAGTGTCCAGACATGGAAGGAGGTCTGTTTCTCCCCTCTGTGGATGCGCAGATGTCATTGAGGCACTGGGGATCAACCTGGACATGACATCTACCCAATTGGAAAGATGTATCAAAGAAGTAGGTATCTGTTTTATTTATGAGCCTTTGGCCCAAAATGGGCTAAAACATCTCATGACCATCAGGGATAGAATTGGTATCCGGACGATATTCAACCTCCTGGACCCCCTCATCAACCCTGCCGGGGCAAGGGTCCAGGTATTGGGTGTATATGAGCCATCACGGACCGAAACGATGGCAATGGTTTTGAAGAATCTCGGAGTCGAAAGAGGCCTTGTCCTCCATGGGGAAGATACCTTGGATGAGATTAGTATTACTGGAATGACAAAGGTGACGGAGTTTAAAGACGAATGGATGAAGACCTATTTCATCCGTCCTGAGGACTTTGGGATGAAGAGGGGAAAGATTGTCGAGATCAGAGGCGGGACGAGGAGACAGAACGCTGAGATCATCTTGGAAATTCTGCATGGTCGTCGAGGAACAAGACGGGATATTATTGTTTTGAACGCGGCAGCGGTCTTTATGATCGCCGGAAGAGCAAAGGATTTTAAGGAAGGGATTGAGTTGGCCAATCAATCCATTGATTCAGGGGAGGCCCTCCATAAATTGGAGAGACTGATCGAGTTTACCCATTCGGAGCAAAGGTATTTAAGATATGAATATTCTTGAAGCCTTTGGTCTCACCTCCCAGGAGCTTGAAGGTGCAAGAGGAGGATGAAATCGGAGGATAAAACTTTATCTATCTTCATTCATCATCAGTGGTGGTGTCCTCATGTAGGCAAAGGCTACCCATCGCCAGCGTCTTGATTAAAACGCTCATTCTGAGGTTAAGGCCATGGGCAGCCTTCTTGATCCCATGGCTTTTTTTATTTTTGGAAAATTTTATAACTAAGAGGGTCGAGATATGGCAATTCCATCTTTTCCTGATTTTGAAAGATTGTGCAACCAGGGAAACCTCATTCCCATATATGAGGAGGTTCATTTCGATTGGGAGACGCCAATCTCCGCTTTTCGGAAGATCGATGACAAGAAGTTTTCTTTCCTTCTTGAAAGTGCAGCGGGAGGAGAGAAATGGGGGCGTTACAGCTTTCTTGGCTCCAGCTCCGCATGCCTCTTCAGGAGCAAAGGGGAGGAATTCGAAATTATCAAGAACGGAGAGGTCTTTCAAAAAGGAAAGGAAAAAGATCCTCTCAGGGTCTTGGAAAGTTTTCTGAAAATCTACCATCCCGTTTTACACGATTTCCTTCCGAGATTTTTTGGAGGGGCGGTAGGTTATATCAATTATGATGTGGTCAGGTCATTTGAGAAGATTCCTGAACTTCTTCCACAGGACCTCGACCTCTATGACTGTTACTTCATAATTACCGATACTTTGGTTGTTTTTGACAACGTGAAGCAGAAGGTTAAGGTGATCTCCAATGTTTTCTTAGACGGCCAACAATCTTTAAAAGAGGCTTATCAGGAAGCCCAGGAGAAGATTGAAAGAATAATTACTCAGCTCCAAAGCCACGCTTTCCCTTTTCGAGAAAAAAGATCCTTCTCCCCATCTCATCTGCACTCAAATTTCAGTCGGGAAGATTTTATAAAGGTCGTGGAGAGGGCAACGGAATATATTAAAGCCGGGGATATCATTCAGGTGGTCCTTTCGCAAAGGTTCTCCACTAAAGTTCGTTGCCAGCCCTTTGACATCTACCGAGTCCTGCGGTCCATCAACCCCTCTCCATATCTTTTCTTTTTAAAGATGGAGGATGTTACTCTTCTCGGGGCTTCACCGGAGGTGATGGTCCGTCTGGAAGGGGATCAGATTGAGCTACGACCACTCGCTGGAACTCGTAGAAGAGGAAGGACCCAGAAGGAAGATTTGGAGATGGAAAGGGGCCTGTTGGCGGATGAGAAAGAGAAGGCTGAACATATTATGCTGGTGGACTTGGGCCGAAATGATGTAGGACGAGTGGCCGAAATTGGTTCGGTAAAGGTCACGGAATTGATGGGTGTGGAACGTTACTCTCATGTCATGCACATGGTCTCAAACATTCAGGGGACTCTGGCTCCTGGAAAGAATGCGTTCGATGTCTTCCGGGCAGCCTTTCCCGCTGGGACGGTCACCGGGGCCCCAAAGATTCGGGCCATGGAGATCATCGAAGAGTTGGAGCCAGTCCAACGGGGCCCTTACGCAGGAGCCGTGGGGTACTTTGGTTTTTCTGGGGACATGGATACCTGTATTACGATTCGTTCTGTTCTCATAAAAAATGGTAGAGCTTATGTCCAGGCAGGTGCAGGAATTGTGGCAGATTCCGTCCCGGAGAAAGAATATGAAGAAACTTTGAATAAGGCTCAAGCCATCTTTAAAGCGATTCAACAGGCTGAGGAGGGATTAAGATGATTCTTTTGATCGACAACTACGATTCGTTCACCTACAACCTCGTCCAATATATCGCCCAGTTTGGAGAAGAGGTGATGGTCCAGCGGAATGATTCAATCTCCCTTGAAGACATTAAAAAGTTAAGACCCACTGCCATCTTTCTCTCTCCTGGTCCCTGTTCGCCTAAGGAGGCAGGAATTACGGTAGAGGTGATCAGACATTTTTATAAGATCACCCCTATCATGGGAGTCTGTTTGGGACACCAGGCCATTGGATATGCCTTTGGAGGCGAGGTGGTCAGGGAAGGACGGATTATGCATGGCAAGACCTCTCTCATTTTTCATGATGGCCAAACCATTTATAATGGATTGCCCAACCCTTTTGAGGCCACTCGATATCACTCTCTTATGGTAGAGAAAAGAGCCCTACCAGAATGTCTTGAAATAAGTGCATGGACGGAGGAGGGGGAGATTATGGGGTTGAGACATCGAAAACATAAGGTGGAAGGGGTTCAGTTTCATCCAGAATCCATTTTGACGCCTTTCGGAAGCCTTATTATTAAGAATTTCATTCATTTCATTACCCTGTGTAAAGGAGGATGAAGTTATGGACAACCTGGTAAGTATCCTCGATACCTTTCATCCTGGTTGGAGGGAAAGAAAATATGTGAATCGCTTTATTGCTATCCTTAAAGAACTGATTATTCCCACTTATTCTTTTCTGGATACTAAGATAGAAAACAATAAGGCGATATTTCCCAAGGTGTGGGATCAAATCATCTCTGCATTGAAAGAGATGCATTTTTTTAAGCTCCTCATTCCCACCGAATATGGAGGGCAGAAATCTTCAGAGCAAGAGATCTACTTTATGATGGAACTATTCGGTTACGCTTCTCCAGGTTTAGGCATCATTTTTGTGTCTCATGGCCGGGCCATCGATGTTTTACTCAGGGGAACGAAGCAGCAGAAGGAAAAATATCTTCCCAGGATGGTAGAAGGGGATTTTGGAGCTATTGCGATCACAGAAGAGGAGGCGGGATCTGATGCAAGTGCCGTTGGACTTAGAGCAGAAAGGGTGGGTCAACATTATCTATTTAACGGGCAAAAAATTTTTATCTCCAACAGCGGATTGGCCCGCATTTATGCCATCCTCGCCAATACAAAAGGTATCAAAGGTCCCCGGTCCTTAAGCGTTTTTATTGTGGAGAATGATCTGCCAGGCCTATCCATAAAAGGGTTGCCCGAAAAGGATGGATTGAGGATATTACCGACAGGGCAACTCATTTTTAAAGATTCTCCTGTTCCAATTGAGAACCTGGTAGGAAATGAAGGAATGGGACTGGTCCTGACACTCCATGTCATAGACAGTGGAAGAATTCACATTGCAGGCCTCTGTTGCGGATTGGCCTACCGGATTTTTTATGAAATCTATCATTATGCTCATCGAAGAAGGCAATTCGACCATCCATTGACCAGCAGTCAGGGTGTCAGTTTTGAAATATCGGATATGTTTACCCGAA
>JBFMAE010000031.1:0-11099 GCA_040756085.1 Thermodesulfobacteriota bacterium
TTCCCCACAGACGCATCGATTAACTTCCTCTCTTTCCCAAAGAATGTTAAAAGACCCCCGTTATTCGAAGGGCATTTTCATGGCTACTTGAGGATTTCCTTCTTCTTGACCGATTTCATGTTCCGCATGCACTCCACAGCATATTCGCATGCTTTGAATGCTTCCTTCCGATGAGGTGAAGCGACTGCTACCATGAGGATCAAGTCACCCAGGTCAAGTCTCCCTATCCTCCGGCACAGGGCAATGTCCTGTATTTTCCACTTGGACAGGATTTCGTTAACTATTTGAGATAATTCTCCCTTTGCGGCATTTATGTCAGCTTCATATTCGATTGAAACAACTTTCCGGCCCTTAGAATCGGGACGCACAATGCCAAGGTGCATCACAACCGATCCGGAGAAATCGGTATTCAAAGTATCGAGTAAGAACTGAGGAGATACAGATTCTTGAGTAATTGTTATCATACAAATGAGGCAATATTTTACGCTGCTAAATGCCCGTGGAACTTCTGCTTAAATCTTTTTTCTACAATTGCTTGAAGGTCATTTAGAAGAGTACCCACTTTCACGACGAAGTCCTTCCCTTTCGGTGTCAATTTCGCCCCAGCATCCTTCCCGCCCAATTTCGTGTCGACAATTTTAAACCCAGCCCTTTTTTCGATCTTTCTGATCGCACCCCATGCATGCCGGTAGGACATCCCAAATTCATCAGCAGCTCGTTGGATAGAACCCAACCGATCAACAGCTTGAAGTAATGCTGTCTTGCCACCTCCTACTACCACTTCACCCCTGTTCTCAATCCAGAACTTTGCCTTGATCTCCATAAAAACCTCCTTGAATGAAATTGCATATACAATATGCTTAAAAAAGCATATTGTCAAGGGGGATCATAAAAGATAATTGAGAGGAGTGAGAGGAGTCCGCCGGTGAGAATAAGAATTAAGCCCTCTCGGCTATGATGTCGACTACAGTTTGCGCCAAATCGTTAATTTCCTTTCTAATATCAAACATTTGAAACTTTTCTACAAAGTTTTCCAGTATCTCGACAAAACTGGAAGAGGCCTAATTCTTTTAGAGCAAGGGCTCGATCTAAAGCCTTTTCGATAGTGTCCGCTTATGAAGGCTGACGGCAGTCCACCAAAAAAGGATTGTGAACATCAAGAGAAGCAGCAAACTTACGAAAAGTGGGTAGTTACTTGTTCCTCCCATGCAATATCTGGCAACTTCGGTAAAGTAAGTAAGGGGAGAAACGGAGGCGATTACCTTTGCCCAAGCTGGTAACTCTGCTACAGGCATAAAAACGCCGCTGACGAACACTAAAGGGAACTTTACAAGTGAAGAGAGCATCATGATAGTAGCTGGTGAACTGGTGGCAGGAAAGGAAAAGATCAGCGCCAAAGAGGAGAAGCAAAAAGCAGCCAAGACGATCCCTTCCGCAAGAATAAACGGGTGACGAATAATTGCTCCGGTAATGAGCCCAACCAGAATAGGAACGAAAGAGATTACAATTCCGAAGATAACCGATGCAAGCATATCCCCAAGAAGAATTGTCCATACGGCCACCGGACAGGAGGCCAGTCGTTCAAGAGTCCTCGCTTGTGTCTCCCAAGGTGCAACCACCGGCGACACAGCAGTGGCTGTGAAGAATACTGCCATTCCTAACAGGCCAGGAATCAAAGAACTCACTGGCATCTGCCTGCCAATAAAGAATGCCAGAAAAAGGAAAGCAGGCATGAGTATTCCGAAGATGACCACTGGCCCCTTAGCGTAATAGATACGAAGATCTTTTTTAGCAATGGCCAGAGAACGTCTGGCCTGATCCAGAACAACAGAACTATCTTTCATGACCAATCTCTTGCGTTAGTCTAATGAAAGCCTCCTCCAAAGAAGGGGTTTCAACATTCAGGTTCACCATCTTTAAGGAATGTGAACGGGTGAGATCAACCACTGAGGCAACTAAGTTACACGGATTCTCGGTGTAAATCCTGACCTTATTCCCGGCACCCTCTACCTTGTCTGCGTTCGGCAACTTAGATAGCGTCTCTAAAGCGACAGGTTTTTCAAAACCTATCTCCACTACATGGAACCGTCCAGCCCCGATTCTCAGTCTTTCCGGGGTATCAATAGCGACAAGTTTCCCATGATTTATGATGGCGACACGATCACACAGCTCACTCGCCTCATCCATATTGTGGGTTGTAAGAAAGATAGTCATCCTTTCTTTCCTGAGTTTACGGAGCGTTCCCCTGATGAGACGAGTGCTTTGGACATCAAGGCCACTGGTCGGCTCATCAAGGAATAGAACCTTAGGCTCGCTTATCAAGGCCAGGCATAAGATAAGCCTTTTTCGCATTCCAAGTGAAAATGTTTTTACCGGATTGTCTTTCTTCTCATAAAGTCCCACTTCCTGCAAAAGAACCTCTGCTCGGCTCCTCGCTTCAGATATGCGAACGCGGTAGAGTTCAGCCATGAGCATAAGGTTATTCCACGCTGACAGGTCAATATAGGCATTTACTTGTTCCGGGACAACACCAGACAATTGCTTTGCTTGTAAACTTCCAGCCGGGAACCCCATCACCACTGCTCTTCCTTCCTCTGCTTTGATGATTCCGGTAAGGATGCGAACGGTGGTTGTTTTGCCTGCCCCGTTGGGTCCCAAAAATCCAAAGAGCTCGCCGTTATTGACATTAAAGTTCACGTGATCAACTGCGAGAAAATTACCATAATATTTCGTAAGACCTTCAACCGTGATAGCTGATTTGTTTCGCAAAGTTCCCCTCGTTAAGGCTGAAGAAGGATCGCCCTTTCTCCAACTTGTGGACTATTTGGAGATCTTCTTTATTCTCGCCTCCACGCGAGCGATCTCATCCTCAAGATCTCTTTTGTAGCTCTCCAGCATCTCCTTCTCTTCCTTGGGTGTGAGATGATGGTGCCCGTGTGGCATACAGCATCCACCATAGAAATGGTGCCCCATAATGAATTGATGTCCCATTTTTGGTCCACAACACATAGAATTCACCTCCTTTTCGGGTTTACACCTTTTTCATAATGATTCTGGTAAAGTTTTAGGAATTGGTCGAGGGCTTCTCTCCTTTTCCGAAGCGTGATAGCCCATCCGTGCAAAATCTCCTCTCCCTGCGGTGTAATGCGATAGGTCCTCTTTGCTGGACCAGTCCCCTTAGTATCCCATTTTGACTTTACCCACCCTTCTTTTTCCATGCTCCGAAGGTTCCTGTAAATGGCCCCGACATCGGGTGGACTATCGTGAAACCGGAAGTCTGATATCTTTTCAATCAGTTCGTATCCGTAAGATTCTTTCCCCTTGAGGATAAGAAGTATAAAAGGTTGGAGCTGCCTCGGAACCCTCCTTTCCGAACACCCACAGGTATTTTGGTTAAGATTTATTTTGTGGCAATCTTGATTATTTTGATGGCACATGTCTTTATTATGTTTTTATCTTGTATATATTTAAAACATATATAAATTTTTGTCAAGTCTTTGACTGGAAAACCCCAGAAATGTAACTTTATCTTATTGATTGTCATTTGAAATGTTGCATGGATGGAGAATTTTAAAAAATCACGTTTTCAGGAAGGAAGTGGTGAGTTCAACTTTACATTTCAACCAATCGTAACCCTTCTCGTTTCCCTTGCTTTTGGCCTCAAATTATACAGAATCCTTTCCTTAATCACCATAACCATCTCGATCGTATGGAACCTGCTCCCACACTGTGAGCATCTCCTCTGCCTCTTGACTGACCCATTTTTCACCGTCCAAGTCTGCAAGACTTCTTTTGGTGAATTGACGTTCTTACAATACGGACAGATCATTTCACCCCTCCTTTTTCACCTGCCCCAGCAGCCATCTCATTTCGGCCTGCTTCCTCTTTGTCTCTTCGTCAACAGGAGACTCGACCTCACCAAGCGACGGCGCAACAGGTTCAGCAATAACCCTTGTTTCACAGTTATAAATCACCCCAGCCAAAGCATCCGCCAGCTCCTTCGATCCCTTGGGCCGATGATCAACCTTGTTCCTTTCTTATCCTTCTCCAACCCTTTCAGCTCTCTCACCAGCACGTCGGGCATAATACCCAATCACCCTCGACTCGTAGAGCGCATTTGCGAATCATCCCACCCCTTGATGGAGAGATAATTCTGAATGATGTGAGGAAGTTGATCTACAACCTGAAGGATATTGGGTTCAGGATTGGTTTGATAACGATCGATTCATTTCAGTCGAAGGATACACAGCAGCCTTGAACCAGCCACCACGCCATCCCCAAATCATCTTATTTCATCTGGCTACGCAGGAGACTATGGCCTTGGCCCCAAAGAAATTTGCATTTTAGAATAGAAACATTTTCAGCGATGAACCTATTATGCTTCGGCGGATTCGCTGGAGGTCCATGTTACGATTCTTTCCACGGATTGACAATCGTCACTCCCGTATGTTGAAAATCATGCTCATTTCGAGTGACAAGACAATAATTCCCCTGAAGTGCGATTGCAGCGATGAGCGAGTCAATCGCTATGATTGGTCTTCCTTCGTTTTCTAACCGTCCGGCGAGTTCTCCCCAGATCAACATCACTTCTGTGGTGATTTCAAGAATTCTTCCCTGGAATCGGATTAATAAATCGGCTTCGAGCCATTCTTTGACCGCATCTCTCCGTTTCGAAGGCGGAAGCTTTTCGATACCTTTCCGTATCTCGCCAATCGTGATGACACTCAGATAGACCGTGTTGGGGTCGAGACGATCGAGCCACTCCACAACTTTTTTGTCTGGCTCCTTCGAAATGAGTTCAGAAATAACGTTGGTGTCAAGCACGTAGTTCATAAGGCAATATCTTTTCTCGGACCGCTCTTGTCACGCCTAAGATCAATGGCTACCTTAGCTAACGGTGACTCACGGAAGAAGTCGGAGAGCCTTTTCTGGTTCAACATCACCTTTCGATATTCAGCATAGGAAAGCACTATCACGGTTTCGACACCGCGCTTGGTGATGATCTGAGGGCCGTGCTTGATGGCTTCGTCCACCACTTCACTGAACTTATTTTTTGCTTCTTGAAGCTGCCACACGCGCATCATTGTTGTCCTCCTGTCTAGTCTGTCCAGATTATAATGTGGGTTAAGCAAGGTGTCAAGGGGCACAGGCAAAGTTTTCACCCCGTTAGAAAGCCCCACCATTCCTGCCTGTCGGCAGACAGGTATGGCGGGGGTAATATAAATGAAGCTTCAATTCCTTAGAGAAAGGGCGAGGTAAAAGCCACGTTATTTCTAATGGGGTTCACCCTTCGATAAATCAGGGATAAATCCGAGAAAAATTGATGTCTTATCTTCCCCCTTTATAGGGTAAAGACCTCTTTTCTTTTTTAGAAAGAGGTTTACTATTTCATAAAAAATAAAATAATGGGCAGTTAGCGCCGTCGAAGTATCAAAATTAGCACAGAGAGGAGGTCGACATGGAAAAGAAGGGTAAAATTCTGGTAGTAGACGATGAGCCTGAATTTCTATTAGCCTTGCAGAGGGCTTTTGAAGCCGAATCTTTGGATGTGACTACTGCCAGGACCAAAGCAGAGGCGGAGGAAAGAATCATAGCGAGAGAACCCGAAATCGTCATATTAGGCACGCTAACTCCCGGCAGGGAGGCAGGCTCCTTGCACAGATGGATGAAACAAAATGCCATAACTAAAGCCATTCCTATTGTAGTGATAGATGCTCCGCTTGAAAAACGCCTTATCAGTGGGTGGAGTTTTGATGAGGGCGCGCAAATGGACGCTGTGGAGTATCTAACCAAGCCAGTTGAGCCCGCAGCGCTTGTGCCTCTAATCCATAAATTGCTGGGAGTAGTAACTAAACGAATAAAGGTACTTATAGTAGATGACCACACTGTAGTCAGGGATGGTATTCGTGCTTTGCTCACTCTCCAAAAAGATATCTCAGTAGTAGGGGAGGCTGTGGATGGAAAAGAAGCGGTGGAAAAGGCTCTCCAGCTTTCGCCTGATGTCGTATTAATGGACATCGTCATGCCTGTTATGAACGGGTTAGAAGCAACGAAGCACATATGTAAGGAATGCCCTCAGACGAAGGTTTTGATGCTAACCCAATATGCTGATGAGGAAAACATCGTTATGTCTGAGCAGTTAGGGGCTTATGGATTTATCCCTAAGAGTGCTGCTAGTTCCCAGCTCCTGGATGGGATCAGAGGAGTAAGCCGAGGAGAACGTTTTAAGCGTCCCCTTACCGTATAAACCCAGATGTCGCATTGAAAAGGCAGTTGGGTGTGCTTCCAAACCTTTACCAAGTGGATTTGCTAAGGATTCAAGGATTTGAGGGGTCAAGGGTTCAAGTATTTATTCTCCGAGGTTGTACTCCAAGCCCTTCATCATTCACTTGAATCCTAGACCCCTTGAACCCCTTAATAAGTGCCGTTTTAATGATGGATAAACATTGGTCGTTGGAAAACTTTGCTACAAGTGAAAAAGAGGATCTTGATTTGAAGCCAATAACGATCACCCTTGATGGCCGGGAAGTAAGCGGCCATTCAGGAATGACTATTTTGGATTTGGCATGGGAATCAGGCATAGATATTCCTACGCTCTGCTACGACCCTCATCTCACTTCAATTGGTGCTTGCCGTATGTGCCTTGTAGAAAATGAACAAACCGGCGCTTTGGTGGCATCGTGTGTCACCCCTATCGCACCAGGAATGGTCATCCATACCCATTCCCCTCGAGTGATAGAGCATCGCAAAAATATAGTTAAATTGCTGCTTGCCAGTCATCCTGATTCCTGCCTGGTGTGTGACAAAGGCAACCGCTGTCAATTACGCCAGCTTGCTTCGGATATGGGCATTGGATTGGTGGAATTCCAGAGGATTCCTCAGATGGCTGCCATAGAGGAAATCAATCCATACATTGAAAGAGATCTAAGCAAATGTATCTTGTGTGCTAAGTGTATTCGAGCATGCCAGGAATTGGTCGTTGAAGGAGCTATCGACTATTTTCAACGAGGATTTTCTAACAAACCAGCAACGCTAAACAATTTACCTCTGGAGGATTCCGAGTGCACCTTTTGTGGAACTTGTGTGGCATTGTGCCCTACAGGGGCGTTGACGGAGAAGGAACAGTCATATAGAGGGACAACCAAAACCACGGTCCAAACGACCTGTCCTTTCTGCGGCTGTGGATGCTCTATTTCTTTGGAAGTTAAGGATAATCAAATAGTGCGAGTTTCACCAGGTAAAGTCGATAAGACCCGACCACGGGAGGATGTGGTAAACCCCGTTAGAAATTCCAGCGGGCCTTCGCCACGCCAAAGTGGCTCCGGCCACGCAGGCGGGGCATTAAGTCCCGCCGCAGAGCAGCGAAGCAGTATTTCTAACGAGGTAAACCATGGCACGCTTTGTGTAAGGGGAAGCTATGGCTACGATTTTATCCATAGCCCAGATAGATTAAATAAACCTCTCATCAAAGTGAACCCCGTTAGAAATGACGGGGCCACGGCCTCGCTTTGCGAAGCGGGGCGGGCTTCAAACACCACCCTTTCTGAAAGATATTTAAATTCTGAATCCGGCTCATCCCCGCTTTTACAAGTGGGGCTTTCTAACGGGGTGAAGGATAGTTTTACGGAGGTTTCTTGGAACGAAGTGTTAGAAATGGTAGCAAGCGAATTCAAGCGAATAAAGGATGAGCATGGTCCTAATAGCCTGGCTATTCTCGGCTCTTCCAAATGCACGAATGAAGAGAACTATCTCCTGCAGAGGTTCGCCAGATGTGTTCTGGGCACTAATCATATTGATAATGGCAGTCGTTTGTATAGCTCTTCGACTCGCTTAGGTCTTGGCTCCTCTATCGGCTTCTCCGGTACGACAAATTACCTTAGCAATCTGGAACAGTCGGAGGTAATCATGGTCGTTGGAGCTGACCCCTCCGCCTCAGCTCCTATCGTTGAATATGTTATAAAACGTGCTGTTAAATATAAAGGCGCTAAGTTGATATTGATAGACCCGCGGGAAACGAAACTTTCTTCATTTGCTCACATATGGCTGCAACCCAAAATTGGCACGGATGTGGCTTTGCTAAATAGCTTGGCAAAGGTGATTATTGATGAAGGTTTGTTAGATGAGGAATTCGTCACCAGGAGAACGGATAATTTTAAGGCATTTACGAAAGTATTAGAAAGATATTCCCCGGAATATGCCGAGACTATCACAGGCATTCCCAATCACGAAATTCGCGCCGCCGCTCGATTATACGCTATGGCAGGGGGAGCAGCTATTGTCTATGGCACCGGAATCACCCAGCATGCAATTGGAACAGATGGCGTCAAGTCTATATCGAATCTGGCGCTGTTGACCGGGAATATCGGCCGGAGGGGAGGTGGCATTTATGCCCTGCAAAGAGAAAATAATGGACAGGGTGCCTGTGACATGGGAGCATTGCCCAAATTCCTCCCTGGATACCAGGATGTGGCGGATGTCCAAACGAGGAGGAAGTTTGAAGAACATTGGAAGGTAAGTTTACCAGCTAACCCAGGCCTAACCGCTATGGAGATTATAGAACAGGTGAGAGAGGGAAAGATCAAAGGCTTATATATCATGGGAGAAAATCCCATTTTAAGCTTCCCCCATGCAAGCCTAGTCGCCAAAGCTTTGGCTTCTCTTGATTTCCTCGTAGTGCAGGAGATATTCCTTACTGAAACAGCCAGACTGGCGAATGTGATTCTACCTGCGTCAAGCTTTGCTGAGAAGGAGGGGACCTTCACTAATTTTGAGGGAAGGGTAAATAGATTGCGAAAAGCCATTGAACCCCCAGGCGAGAGTTTGCCGGACTGGGAAATCATCCTGCGATTGGCTGACAGGATGGGGTCTCCCCTGCCCTTCTCTTCCCTTCAGGAGATTATGGATGAGATTGAAAAATTGGTTCCCTTATACGAAAGATATACTGATTCCGAGAGGCTATACCAGGTTGAGTCGGAAACTTGGGAAACAAGACGTCCCTATATGAAACAACTCTTAATGGGATTTGCTCGCTTCTCCCCGGTTGAATATATCCCTCAGACAGAGGAAGGAAAGAAGGATTATCCTTTTACCTTGTTGACCGGAACCATTCTTTATCACTTTGGCACTGGTGCAAGAAGCTCGAGGTCTTCTCGGTCGAAGAAATTCCTTCCCCAGGCGTTTATGGAAGTTAGCGAATCTGATGCCAAAAAGTTAGGAATTAACCATTCCGATAAGGTCAAACTCGTTTCACCTGTAGCTGAATTGACTACCGCAGTTAGAATTACTGACAAACTCCCTGAAGGAATAGTCTTCATGCCCATCTCATTTCCGGAGAGCCCTGTCAATAGGCTGTTCAATATCCTTTTAGATCCAGAGGCAAAAACGCCCTCACTCAAAGCGTGTAATGTGAGGATCGAAAGGGTGGAAATTCGTGGATAAAACGAAAATAACTTCAGACGTAGAATCTGGCTTGGTACGAATCAATGAAATCGTGGCTGAGTATAGCCAACAGAAGTGGGCGTTGATCCCACTGGTTCAAAAAATCCAAAACGAATTCGGGTATATCCCTCCCAATTCTATACCAATCATAGCTAAAAATCTGAGACTCTTCACCAGTCAGGTGCAAGGGGTTATTTCCTTCTATGCTCAGCTCTATACTGAGCCACGGGGGAGGCGTGTGGTCAGGGTATGTCGGGGAACGGCTTGCCATGTGCGCGGTGGTAAGACGATACTGAAATTAGTGAAACACCATCTGGGTATAGAAGAAGGGCAAACCACTCCTGACCTAGAATACACTTTGGAGACGGTTGCCTGCATTGGCGTTTGTGCCCTGGCACCCAATATGGTCATTGGCGACAGGGTCTTTGGTCATCTGAATCCCAAGAAGGTGGAACAATTGTTTAAAACGCCGATCTGTCATTCTGACCCTGAACGAAGTGAAGGGGAAGAATTTCGTGGAAAGTAGTATGCAAAACCATCGTACGGTTTTCGTCTGTCAGGGAACAGGATGCCTCTCCAGTGCGTCCGGTGCCGTCTATGAGGCACTTAAGGCAGAAGTGGCAAGGCTCGGGCTAAGGGATGTCGAGGTAGATCTCACCGGTTGTCACGGTTTCTGTGAGCAAGGACCCAATGTAGTCGTTGAACCTGAGGGCATTTTCTATACCCATGCCCAATCTGAAGATGCAGCCGAGATTGTTCATTCTCACCTTCAAGATGGCAAACCGGTGGAACGACTGTTCAACCATGACCCGATGACGAATAAAGCTATACCATACTATTCGGAGATAAACTTTTATAAAAAACAACAGCGCGTCATCCTGCGTAACTGCGGACATATCAATCCGGAAAAAATCGAACATTATATTGCTCAGGGAGGTTATCGGGCATTGAGAAAGGCTCTGATAATGACGCCTGAGCAGATCATAGAAGAAGTGAATAGGTCAGGGCTTCGAGGCCGTGGTGGTGCTGGCTTCCCTACGGGCCGAAAGTGGGAGTTCTGCCGCAAGGCTCAGGGAGATAAGAAATATATTATCTGCAATGCCGATGAAGGTGATCCCGGCGCTTTCATGGATCGCTCCATATTGGAGGCAGATCCTCACTCTGTTATCGAAGGGCTAACCATTGCGGGATATGCCATAGGTGCCACGGAAGGCTATATCTATGTCCGCACCGAATATCCTTTAGCAGTAAAACGAGTTCTCATCGCTTTAGAACAAGCTCGAGAAAGAGGCTTCTTAGGTAAGAAGGTTCTTAGCTCAGGCTTTGATTTTACAATCTATGTCAAAGAAGGCGCTGGGGCTTTCGTCTGTGGTGAAGAGACCGCTTTAATGGCCTCCATCGAAAGTAGACGGGGCATGCCCCGTCCTCGTCCTCCATTTCCGGCTGAATCAGGTTTGGAGGGAAAGCCTACTATCGTTAACAATGTTAAGACATTAGCTTCGATCCCTATTATTATTGATCAGGGGGGCGACTGGTTTGCAAGCATTGGCACCGAAAAGAGCAAAGGAGCTGCCGTCTTTGCCCTTACCGGAAAGATTGCGAACAGTGGATTGGTAGAAGTGCCAATGGGCACTCCTCTTTCTACCATCATTTTTGATATC
>JBFMAE010000032.1:0-11227 GCA_040756085.1 Thermodesulfobacteriota bacterium
TCTTCTGGTCGGAGGGAGCCTCACCCTGTTCGTTCTCCATCGGTTCAAGTATCATGGAGCCATTTTTTTCCTTCTTATCGGGATGATGGCGAGTGGATTCTTTTATACATCAAGAACGGTTTTTCCCCTGATCAATCCGTACAAGTCCGCTCGGTTCATTTCTCAAGAGATCACCTCGCGGGTTCAACCCGGAGAGAAATTGGGCCTTTACGGAGATTTTGGGACCGGTCCTTATAATTATTATACGGGTATTGTGCCTATATTCGAGTTGGAGGGGGAGGCAGACCTTTTTGCTTTTTTACTATCCTCAGAAAGAGTCTTTTGCCTCCTCAAATTCAGAGATTTTTCTCTGATTCAGAGAAGAGAAGAGAGACCGACCGTCCAATTGATCGCTCGACGGAAAGTGGGCGGTGATGATATCGTTCTGATATCCAATCGGTAAATGAGATGAGAATAACCAAACATCAAGCACCAATCATCTTAGGCAAGGTTTAGGGGTTAGGGCTATGAAGCCAGTTGGGTTTAGGGTCAATCGGTTAAGGTTACGAAGCCCCTGCCTACCGGCAGGCAGGCGTTTCGGTTACTGGTTACGGTTGCTTGTAAAGAATTAAGAGACGATAAACGTAGCCTTCTAATAACGATACAGGCCTCGTTACCCTTCCCCTTAGACTTTATTTTCTGAGCAACGATGAACCCTGCTGAAACCATTGGGATCTCTGTGGTGGTACCTCTCTTTAACGAAGAGGAAAACCTTCCCATTCTGGTTCCTAAACTGGTGGAAGTCTTAAAAAATCTCGGGCACCTTTATGAGATGATCTTTGTTGACGATGGGAGTTCCGATGGGAGCCGAAGAGTGCTCAAGGAGATGGTTTCCCAGTATTCTTCTCTCCGGGTCATCGGGTTTAAAGAAAATCGGGGTTTGAGTACAGCCCTCATCGCCGGGATGAGAGACGCCCGTGGAAAGTGGATTGTTACCCTGGATTCAGACCTTCAGAATGACCCTGCGGATATTGCTAAACTGATAGGATATTTGGACCGTTATGATATGGCCACAGGGTGGCGTCAGAAAAGAGAAGACCCCTGGCTTAAGAGGATTTCTTCAAAGATTGCCAACGCTATTCGTAACCGGTTGAGTGGTGAAGACATCCAAGACAGTGCCTGTACACTCCGGGCTTTTAAAAAGGAATGTCTCAAAGACATCTGGGTGTTTAACGGAATGCACCGATTTCTATCCACTCTGGCAAGGATGGAGGGCTATCGGGTCATTGAGGTTCCAGTTTCCCATTACCCGAGGAAGTTTGGAAAGTCAAAGTACAATATTCGAAATCGCATGTGGCGATCTTTCGTCGATCTGCTGGTCGTCAGATGGATGAAGCGTCGCCGTATCCATTACGATATCGAAGAAAGGATTTAAGATGGACAGTCTTCCACTTTTGGGGTTTGCAATGGAATTTTTCAGAGACCTCTCAGTAAGGTATCCAAAATTCCAGTTAGACTTCTGGCTGATCTTCGGTTTCATCGGCCAAGCGATGTTTACCATGAGGTTCATCGTTCAATGGATCGCTTCTGAAAAAAGGAAAGAGAGCGTTATCCCAGTCGCTTTCTGGTATTTCAGCTTAGGAGGGGGATTGATTGTCCTCTTTTATGCCATTCATCGCATGGACCCGGTATTCATCCTGGCCTACTTACCCGGAAATTTTGTCTATTTCAGAAACCTCTATTTTATTTATAAGAAAAAGAAGACCTCTCCGCATCTCACCGGATAGGAACGGAGGATTCCATAGACATGAAAAAGATTCGAAGAATCCCGATATTTGTTGGAGCATTTCTGTTGGTCGTTTTTGCCAAACCCAACCTTTCAGGGATGGTGATCGGAATGATCCTGATTATTGTGGGAGAGTCCATCCGAATCTGGGCAGCGGGTCATCTCCAGAAGAACGAGGTCCTGACGGTGACAGGCCCTTATGCCCATGTGAAGAACCCTCTCTACATCGGTACGATCCTGATCACTGCAGGTTTTTGTATCCTTGCAGATAATATTTATCTACTGGCGGTTGCCACCTTTGCTTTCTGTTTCCACTACATCCCCTATAAAAAGAGGGTGGAGGGAGACCGGTTGCGGAAGATTTTTGGGAGCCAGTTTGAAGATTATGACCAGAAAGTTCCGGAGTACCTTCCCCGATGGACGCCCTATTTAAAGGAGAAGGGTTCCTGGCAGTTCAAGTACTTTATTGAAAACAGTGAGGAGGGGATCCTCGTTATCCTCATTGTTGGCATATTACTGATCTTGAGCAGGCCTTACTGGGGAGTAATATTTTAAATCCCCCTCCGTCCCCCTGAAGCTGTGAAATAATTCGTGTAGTAGGGCGGGCAAGGATATCTCCAAAGTTTTACAAATGCGGTCAATTATGAAGGCAAAGGTAACAAAACTCTGTAAGTACTTAATCTATATTGAAGTTTTTCATCGTCGGAAGTTAACGTAATGAGGTGCCGCTGTAAAACTTTGGGAAGATTCCCGCCTAATGGCGGCTTCCCGGAGATCCGCCCGACATCTCTGCCCGCCCTTTACACCTGAGGATAATTTTTTCACACCTTCCCTTTTATAAAGGGAGATTTGCTTATATCCTCCCTTTCGTAAAGGGAGGATGGAGGGATTTGTGGACCGGAAAGACATCGAAAAGAATTCTGTATGTCTGATAAAAGGAAGCCCCTTTGGGAAACCTGATCTGAATCGAGTGGAGGTGGGAGGGCATCCCCTCATAGTCAAGGATGTCCGGGGAAAGAATCTTTTTTTTCGATGGACGTTGGGACTTTGGCTGATTCATAAAGAATGGAAGATATACTCCCGTCTGATAGGGGTAAAAGGCATCCCCCAGGCTGTGGAGCGAATTGATCGTTTCGCTTTCGCCATGGAATATATTCCGGGAAGACCCATCGAGAGGGGAGAAGTTCTCCCTCCTTCTTTTTTCTCAAGCCTGGAAGGCCTGCTCAGAAAGGTCCACTCGAAAGGAGTGGTCCACCTGGATTTGAGGCACAAAGGAAACATCCTCGTCGCTGAAGAGGGGGCCCCCTTCCTCATCGACTTTAATAGCAGTTTTTACTTCAAAGAAAAGGGAATCCTTCGCCGTTTTCTCTTTCCTCTGCTCAGATGGGTGGATTATGGAGGGTTATTAAAATTAAAGCAGAGAGTTTCTCCCTCTTCTATGACCCAGGAGGAATTGGATTTTCTCAAGCGCTTCAATAGACTGAGAAGGCTCTGGATCTTCAATTAACACAGGTGATGGAATAATGGAATATTGGAACAATGAACATAAAAAGTTTTTGACTCATTCTTCCATTCTTCCATCATTCCAGTATTCCGGTCTTCGCCACCTGGTGAAAGAGCTCTTTTTGCTTGATGGCCATCTCGCGGGCTCCTTTCTTTGTTCCCTCATGCTCATACCCCAACAGGTGAAGCGTTCCATGGATCATGAGGAGGAAGACCATCTTCGTATCATCGAGACCAAATCGATTCGATTGGCGCTGGGCTGTCTCCACAGAAATGACCAAGTCTCCTAGAAGATGGGGGTGCAATGTCGAGAACTCTCCTTCCCTCATTGAGAAGGCGAGGATATTGGTGGGTTTATCCCGACCGAGATGTCGACGATTCAATTCACGAATCTGAGCATCATCGACCAACAGAATGCTAAGTTCGGCATCAGGGAGTGCCAAGTCGGCCAATATCGTCCGGGCGGCCCTTCTAATTTTTCTTAAATCTAAGGGGATATGTTTTTGCAGATTTCGAACCCAGATCTTCATTATTTTTCTTCTTCAAAGCTTCCGAATTCAGAGGGAGAGGGTAATCGATCCGCTGGTGGAAGAAAGCTGTTAGAATTCGAGTAAAACTATCCTCAATTTGGTGAAGGTCCTTCAGGGTTAATTCACACTCCTCCAGTTGTCCATCTAAGAAGATATTATTGATGATCCGTTGGACCAGACCTTTGATTCGTGAAGGGGTGGGTTCGGAGAGAGCGCGGGAGGCCGCCTCCACAGCATCCGCCAGCATGACGATTCCAGCCTCTTTGGTCTGAGGCTTGGGGCCGGGGTAACGGAAATCTTTCTCATTGAGGAAATCCATTTCTGGATTCCCTTTTTCTTTTGCCTTTTGATAGAAATAGGAAATCAGACCCGTCCCGTGGTGCTGCTGGATAATATGGGCGATCCGCTCCCCCAGGCGGTTTTCTCGTGCCAGCTCCACTCCATCCTTCACATGGGAGATGAGGATAAGGCTAGACATGCTGGGTGTGAGATGGTCATGTTTATTCTCAGCATCTCCCACATTCTCAATGAAGTAGAGGGGTTTTTTCAGCTTTCCAATGTCATGGTAATAAGCGCTGACCCTTGCCAGTAAAGGGTTGGCGGCAATGGATTTGGAAGCAGCTTCCACCAGACTCCCCACAATGACGCTATGATGATAAGTGCCGGGTGCCTGAAGGATAAGATCCTTGAGGATGGGGTTGTCCATATTGGCCAATTCAAGTAGTTTGATGTCGGTGGTATAACCGAACAGGCTTTCAACGATGGGTGCAATTCCTAGGACCAGGACCGAGGCAAGGGCCCCTCCTAAAAATCCCATGATCAGATCCGAAAGAAGGGTCATTTTGAAAGGACTCCCTGATATCATGTAGTAGGAAAGGATCATCAAGAAATTGATCCCACCCACAGTGAGCCCTGCCTTGATCAGGATACTTCTCTGTTCGCATCGTGCCACCTTATGGGCACCGACCACACTCCCGACGAAGGTAAAGATGAAGAAGAAGAGTTGATTTCCTATCATGGATGCCGAGAAGTAACTGGATAGGGTTGCGAAGACGATCGCTGCCTCTGAATGGATGACAATTCGGATGAGCATCGCACCGGTTGCAATGGGAAAGAGATAGAGATAAGAAGAGGAGGGGATGGAGAGGAACTCTCCTCCCAGGATATCCGTGATCAGTTGAAAGAGTTTTAAAAGGGCAATGATTCCAACTAGGGTGGTGGAAAAGAAGAGGAGGTCCTTCTGGGACAGAGCGATCTTCCGAATGTTTTTTGTAGAAAATTCATAGAGACTCGCCAGGAGGAGGAAGGTCAGAAGGCCCAAACCAATCAGAATGGCAAGGATATGGCTTCTTTCCAGTGCTTTTCTCAAGGCCTTGATTTTGAAAAGATGCTCTTCCTGCACCCGTTCTCCAGCCCTCAGAATCACCTCTCCCCTTTTGACCTGGAAATAGACAGGATTGACCTTTTCTTTTGCCTTCTTCTTTTGCTCTTCGGTCTCATTCTTGTTGAAGGTGAGATTGGGCCTCAAGAAGTGTTCCGCTATTTTCAAAACAATAGGTGGCACTTCCCTTCCCAGGGAGGGTGAAAGGAGGTTTGCCTGTGTCCGGAGTTTGGTCCTCGCTTCCTTCAAATCGAGAAAGGTGAAGGGAGGAAGATTTTTTCGTTCCTCACGGGTCCGGATATTCCGTATCACGACCCCTTTATCAGAGTCCGGGTCGAGGAGGTCCTTATCATTGACGACCCCTTTTTTCAATACGGGGGTGATCAGTTTCAGGGCGGCCTCTCCGAGGGAAGGATTGAAGCGTTCCCTTTCCAGAATCGTCCATTCCCCCTGTGTGAGGGGAAGACGGAGAGAGGACTCCCATTCTTTTTTCCTTTCGGCTTTCTGGTCGGTCCCCTTTTCTACCTTCTGGAAGGTGTTGGACAATGATTCGAAAGTGGAATGGATTCGATTTTCTGCATCGGTAAGAACAGAGAGATCATAGTCATAAACAGAGAGGGTAGACCGTTCGGCTTCGATCCGTTTCTCTTGTGTGGATTTTTCATCCTCGACCAAAAGGTCTTGTGTCGATTTGATCTCCTTTTGGGCGATATCACCCACTTTATATTCTCTGAAAGGGAGTTGAAGGCTAGGGGAGAGAAGAAAGGTGATGATGAGAGCGGTTCCAATGCCGATAAACCATTTTGGGTAAGAAGAGGTTTTCATCCTCTCCAGCCATGAACGATCTCTCGGACCATTAAGAGTCTTGAAAGGGGAGAAACGGCGAATCAATTTTTTAAAAGATAATTTCATCAGCATTTAATAACGTTCCCTACCTCTATCCCCCGTCCTTCGCAGTAGCTCTGCTATGGAGGATGGAGAGGGGGATTCGGCGTGAGCTCATTCGAACGCTCAGCCGAACGATAAATGGGAGGGGGGACTAAATTCGATTACTCACCCCCACCTACAACCTCCCCAATTTGAGGGGGACGGGAATCATAGAGCTTGGAACTCGATGATAGGGAACCCTGTTCCTTTGTGCGATGGCGCCTTTCCTCCACCCTTTCATAGGCCTTGATGATATCTTGAACGAGGGGATGTCTGACGACATCCTTGTCCGAAAAATAGATAAATTCGATCCCTTCAATCCCTTTGAGGATGCCCTGGATCTCGATCAAACCCGATACTTTATTCTCCGGAAGGTCCACTTGGGTAATATCCCCCGTGATGACGGCCTTGGAACTGAAGCCCAATCGTGTCAGAAACATTTTCATCTGTTCTGGTCCCGTATTCTGGGCCTCGTCGAGGATGACGAAGGAATCGTTGAGGGTTCTGCCTCTCATGAAGGCCAAGGGAGCCACTTCGATCACCCCCTTCTCCACCAGTTTGGAAGCCCGATCAAAATCCATCATGTCGTGAAGGGCATCATAAAGAGGCCGAAGATAAGGATTGACCTTTTCGAAGAGATCTCCGGGGAGAAACCCCAGCTTTTCGCCGGCTTCCACAGCCGGGCGGGTCAGGACAATCCGCTCGACCTCCTGCTTCATGAGAGAGGCCACGGCCATCGCCATAGCCAAGTAGGTCTTTCCTGTTCCAGCAGGGCCGATGCCGATGACCAGATCATATTTCCGAATAGCATCAATATAATGCTTCTGCGCGAGACTTTTGGGTGTGATCACCCTCTTTTTTGAAGAGACATAGACGGTATCGAGGAAGACATCCTCCAGATTGACCGTTCGATCAATGGAGATCATCCGGATCGCATAATCGATATCTGTTGGATAAAGGGGATAACCTTTTTTCAGGAGGGTGTAGAGGTCGTTCAGGACCCGTTTTGAAAGATGGACATCCAATTCCTCACCCTGAATGGTGAGAGCATTGCCTTTGGCGTTGATCTTTACTCCGATCGTCCTGGCAATGCGCCTTAAATTTTCACTATGAGCGCCGAAAAGGGCATTTGCAATTTGGAGATCATCAAAGATGACCTTTTCGACAGATTCCTCTCGCAGAGTCGAGTCTACGACTTGTTGTTCTTTCAAATATGAACCTTCACCCCATTTGGAACTGCCTGTCCCCTTCCTGTAGTAGGCAGATCAGACAGTAGGCAGAAAGCATGCTTGATCTAACAAAATCATACCATCTTGAATCTAAGATTGCAATACTCGTTCTTTCCCCTTACCGTTGCTCTCTCCCCCCTGGGGAGAGGGGGGAATGAAGAGGGCTTCTCCGTTTCACTTCTTCGACAATGGCAGCGACAATTTCGCTCGCAGAGCCAAGGATCAGATAGTCTGATATCTGGTCTGTCAGGGGGGTAGGCTCCATATTGATTTCGATGACAACGGCACCTCCTTCCTTGGCCGTGATGGGGATGGTCGCTGCCGGATAGACGACCGCGGAGGTTCCAATGACGAGCACGGCACTGCAGGATTTGGATTCTTTAAAGGACATAACCTGAGCCTCCCAGGGGATGGGTTCTCCGAAAAAGACCACGTCTGGCTTCAGAAGAGATGAGCAGTGAGAACATCGGGGAGGAAGGTCCTCGAGGGTGAGGGAACTTCCTTCTATTTTGGTGGAGCACTTCAAACAGGAAAGGGTTCTATGGGTGCCATGAAATTCGATCACATTTTGGCTCCCCGCTGCCTGGTGGAGACCGTCCACATTCTGGGTAACGACGGAGGAGAGAAGGCCCATCCGTTCCAATTTCGCCAATCCGATATGGGCGGGGTTCGGTTTGGCTATCATGATGAGAGAGAACATTTCCTTGAGCATCAACCAGACCCGATCGGGATTCGAATAGAAGGCATGAATATGGGCATACTCTTCCGGATCGTATTTCTGCCAGAGACCCTGAGCGCCCCTGAAATCGGGAATGCCGCTCTCCACAGAGATGCCTGCCCCAGTAAAAGCAATCGTCCTTTTTGAATGGATGATATCAACGGCTGCCCTCTCTATCAACTGATGTTCCATATTTTTCTCCTTACTGGTAAGTGGTCTAGGATTCTAGGGTTCAAGGGTTCAAGTTTCTATCGAAGTCAGGTTTTTACTTGACCCCTCGACCCCTTGAACCCTTTCGAAAAAATTTTTTGATCAGTGAGAGGGGGCCCGATCTTAGCATCCCATCTCCCATCGTTTTTCTCTTCACATTAGACCAGGATTCCCAGTGAACAATCTTCTCTAGTTCAACCCTTGGAGGGACTTCAGCCTTCCCTTCAGGATAGCCCAGAGTGATGAGTGCGATCACTTCAATATTATCTGGAATTTCGAGGATGGCTTTTACCCTGGGTTCATCAAAGGCACCGATCCAGCAGGTTCCGAGACCGAGGCTTGTGGCCATGGTCATCATATTTCCACCTGCCAGCGTGGCATCATACCTTCCATATTTTCCCTTTCGGGTATCAAAACCGAGAACGAGGACGATCGGGGCCTTTCCAACATGGGAAGATTTGATAAAGAAGAATCGGGCTACCTCCCCGATCCGTTTTCTCGTCTCAGGATCTGTAACAATAATGAAATGCCAGGGTTGGAGGTTTGCTCCTGTAGGGGCCCATCTTCCTGCCTCGAGGATCTGGAGGAGAAGGTCTTGTGGAACGGGTTGATCTTGATAGAGCCGAATGGATCTTCGGGATTTTAATAAGTTTAGGATATCCACTTCAAATTTTTGCCAATATCACTTCCGAATAATTTCAATCAACTTTTCAATTATTTCAGACAGTTTCTCTATTTTAAGATTACCGATGCGATATAAGACAAGATGGGAATCTGCAGTAAATATTCGATTTGGTCTCACATTACTTGGTTTCTTTAAGCCACCTTTGTCAAAATCGTCATCATTGATTAGGATTGCATATTTGTCTTTAATCGCTTGGCTTGTTATCTGACAAAGAATTAAGTCATCCCCTTCTAATTCGGCAACAACAAGGGCAGGACGTCTTTTGGCTTGGGGTAAATCGGAAAAAGGAAATGGGATAACAACAACCTCGCCTTTTATAAATTTTGCCAAGCCTCATCCTCCTCTGGCCTCAGCCAATCTTTTTTAAGAGAGGATTCGCTGGCTATAACAATTTCTATTTTTTCTTTGATCTTTTTAGACTTAAGGAAATGAATAAAGTCCAGAACTTCGTCAATGAGAGGTTCTGGAACCTCTTCAATCTCTTTTATCAATAATTCTTTTTTAGTCATGTCGTTCCTCACTTATCTTTATTGATGCACAAAAATATTACCAAAACTTTATGGTTCCGTCAACACCCTCTTTAGAGCCCTCATCAAATTCCTCTGTCATAAATCGAAAAGTATCCGAATTCAGCGCACAACCAGACCAGTTCTTTTTTGATAACGATTTTAAACTATGAAATCATTCATTATTCTTAAAATATAAGTTGATACGAAACTCAAAATTTTTCCAAAAATTTATAGGGCTTCACAAAAATAATTTTTGAAATTTTCCTTCTACCCATTGGGGAGAGGGTTAGGGTGAGGGGGATCTATAGTACAAGGAGGGTGAAATTAAACGCAACAATATTGAAAGATGCAGAAAACTTCGCAAAGAAGAAACAGATGCTGAAAAGAAATTTTGGGCGGTATTGCGGAATCGTCAATTGGCTGGGGCCAAGTTCAGGAGGCAATTTTCTGTTGGTAGACATATCTTAGATTTTTATTGCCCTGAATATAAGCTTTGTATCGAAGCTGATGGGGGGCAGCATTACGGAGGTAAAGGCAGGCAAAGGGATGGATTAAGGGCTGCGGAGTTGTTAAAGATAGGAGTGGAAATAATAAGATTTAATGATCAGGAGATATTAACCAATATTGAAGGGGTCTATGAAATCATTCAGAGGGCCATAGAAAAGAAGAGGGGTAGTCCCCCTCACCTCAATCCTCTCCCCATTGGGGGAGAGGAAGTTAGGGGGAGGAAAAATTTGCCCTCCACTCCATCTGAAAGAGGCTAAAATTAGGCTAAATGAGGTGGTTGTAGTTGTATAAGTAGTTGTAAATAAATAGGAATTTTTATAGGAGGGCAAGTCAAAAATTGTAGATTGAATAACTTAATAGAATCAATGGGTTACGAATTTCGTGAAACCCACAAAAATTTAATAAAGGAGGTATTTCTTTATGGCAGATAAGAATTTTTCAGAGAAAAACGTTGGAAATGTAAAGGAAGGTCTTGGAGTCTATAAGCTTTATAACTCGCGGGGCTCGCTAACCTATGTCGGTAAAGCTAAAAACATTAAAGAGCGTCTGCAACAACATTTAAACGAAGGTGACATACCAAACATTAGAAGATTTGAGGTAAAACATACGGCCACCACGAGGGAAGCGGAAAAAATTGAAAAAAATATAATCCGAAGATTTAAACCACTCCATAATATTTAAGGAAGAATAAGATACCATTGAGCTTTCTTTAAAAGGTTAGAGTTTGGCATTGAATTTTGACAGATTATCGAATAGGAAACTTTGTGAAAAGTGTAGCCCTGACACTAAAAAATTCTGTCCTTCCCTAATTTTCGAAAACGGTGTATATTACAACCGAAAAGTGGCAATGGGGATATGCTTTAACCCAAAAGAATAATTTATTCTTGAATTATCCAGATTCCATATAATATTATTTAAAACGATCTTTTCTGGAAAAAACGGTAAATTTGCCAGTCTCAAATCAAAATAGAGCCTTTGGCGGCTCAAATTCTTAGAAAACATAGAATCAGCTTAAAAATTAATGTTAGACTCATCTTCGACAGTTATTTCGCTTTGGAAAAATTTACGCTCAATGAAATCGATAACTTAACAATTTGCAATCTGTGATTTCCTCAAAATGTAGTGCCATACATAAAATTTTTTTCTGTTACGTAAAAATCATTTGTGCACATATGGGAAACGATTTGTGGACATGGTTTGTTTTTCATTCATAGATGGAACTCCCATAATTTCTTACCCTCCTTGTAGATCATAAACTTCTGA
>JBFMAE010000033.1:0-5500 GCA_040756085.1 Thermodesulfobacteriota bacterium
AGATATTTTACTCAGGAATCTTTAGCCTTGGCAAAAAATTTCCTTCCAACATGTGAATTCTTAATTAACCAAACAGTTTCAATAGATTAGAAAAAATTGATATCAAAAACTCAGGAAACTCCAGTTAATTGCCCCCCAAATCCTGATTTAGAAGGTGTCATTGCGAATGAAATGAAGCAATCTCGGTCTTTTGGGTGAGATTGCCACGCACCTTTCAGGTGCTCGCAATGACAGGTTGGGTAAGGGCTTTTCTTTTCTAAATCGGGATTTGGGTGCCCAATTAAATAGGGAATGAATATCAAAATATGGATTTAGGGTATTAGGTATTAAGGATTCCAACCCTCCAAACCCAATCTCTAATCTCCCAAAATTGTCAGGGGGTCCAGGGGTTGGGGACGGGTCTCTTATAGCCTTTCTGGGAGGCTAAAATATCGAGATGGAGGGTGGCGACATCCTCCAAGGAAGGGTCTGAGGCTTCCATCTTCCTCAGATCAATCGTTTTGATATACTGATGACATTGATCGCAGAGGTCAATGCGATAAGTTTCTTCTCCCTCTCCATAAAAATAGTGAAGAGATTCCTGCTCTTTGTTGTTACAGAAAGGACAGAACATTCGATCGGCCCTCCACTGATAACCACAATAGGAACAGAGGAGATACCGCTTTCCCCCCTCTCCCTTCAATAGACTCAAGGAGGGAGGGGAGCCACACATAGAACAATATCCTTTCAGCCAGGTTTCTGGATCCAGTTCACTGCGAAGCTTTTCCATTCCTGCTTCAATCGAAGGCTTAATACTGTTCTGAATTAAAAATGAAAATACTTTTTTATCCAATCCAAATTCGTTAGCCATCTGCTCAATCTTTTGTTCCTTTACTCCTTGCTTTAATAATTTCTCCAGGTTAATCTTTTTGTCGTCAATAGCCTCCTTAATCTTTATTATCTGCTCCGCCAGATGAGGGTTTGCCTCTTTTCCGATCTGACAGAGGGATTGAAAAAGTTTAATAGATGCCTCGATATCCAGTGGAAAGTCTTCTTTCTGAATCAATGAAAAGCCTTCTTTGGCCAAAAGCTCCTTCCATTCCTTTTTGAGTTTTATAGGTTTAATCTTTAAAGAGGCTTTTATTTTATCTTGTCCTTCTCTGACTTTATGATAAAAATCGAGGATCTCTCCGTACCCAGGTCTTTTCTTTTTGAGCTGTTGAACCCTTTCTCTGAACTTTTCCAACCGAGCCCCCTTTGCTCGAAAAATTCCGCTCCACCCTCACCCCAACCCTCTCCCATCAAGGGAGAGGGAAAAGCTTGTTGATGAGAGATAAAAGTGAAAAAAACGGGCTTGTTTCGGGACTCCCTGTCGAAACAAGCCCTAATAACACCCCCCTATTTTTAGGTTTTATCCGATCATCTGACGCAGACTGCTCAAAGGTTGGAAGAGGCGTTTGAGTGCCATCTTCCTTGTAATTCCAGTCGTATTTTCTGCGACAGCAAATTTATGATACTTCTTGGGATCGTCCACAAGGAGATAGATCACCCGCACATCATCGGGATTGGCAAGCAAGGCATCTTTATAAGTGCCTTTTACTTCTGCCAACCTCTTATTTGCCATTTCGAGCATGGTCTTTCGATCACCGAAATTCATCGTCCCGGTTGGACAAGTCTTCACACAGGCCGGCAACAATCCCTCTGGGGTCCGGTCAAAACACATGGTACATTTCCCCATGATCCCTGTCGTGGAATGGATTCTTGGGATATCATAAGGACAGGCCTCCCGAATCTCTTTGAAGTCAGCCGGTTTTATCTTCACTTTTGGGTTGAAGATGACCGCCCCTGTCTTTTCATTCTGTGTAATGGCCCCTTTGGCCTTCCCATCCGCCACCTCTTTACAGGGAGGGGAGACACAATGACGACATTGATCGGGGAAGAAGTACCAAGCCACCTTATCCCCAGGAGTTTCACTAAATCGAACCAATTTCCATGTATTAAAGGAAAGATCTCGAGGGTTTTGGTGGCTTCCCCAATTGATCGTTTTTTCCGTTACCCGTTTATTCCATTGCTTACAGGCCATCTGGCAGCCTCGACAAGCAGTACACTTCGTTGTATCGATAAAGAATGATTTTCCTTCTGTCATTTAGATCACCTCCCTTAGCCTTTTCTGGCCGGTTTTTTGGTTAGTTTAGTAACATTGGCCATAAAGGCCTTGGATTCTGGAATCATGGTATTGGGGTCCCCGATCGTTGGAGTCAGCAAGTTCGCACTGTCGCCGCCATCCTTGGGATGAAGCCAGCCGAAATGCCAGGGAAGGCCGATCTGATGCACGGTCTGGCCAGCGATATTAAAAGGTTTAAAACGGGAAGTCACAATGGCCACTGCCTCCACCTTCCCTCGAGATGTCTCCACGATTACCTTATCCCCGTTTCTAATCTCCCTGAGTTTGGCCAGTTCCAAACTCATTTCACAAAATAATTGGGGTTCTGCCTCGATGAGCCATGGTAACCATCGGGTCAACACACCGGTCTGCCAATGTTCGGTCACACGGTAGGTGGTGCAGACAAAAGGATATTTCGGATCACAAGTTTTAAATGTATCTGGTCCCCCCTCAAAAATCTTGACGACTGGGTTGATCCTTTGATTGGATATCAGATTCTTCTCAATCGGGCATTCGAGAGGTTCATAATGTTCTGGGAATGGTCCATCTTTTAATCCTGGTCCGAAGATATGAGCCACCCCATCGGGTTTCATAATGAAGGGATAGAACCCTTCAGTACCCATGGGCGGCCATCCTCCATCTGGAACATCTCCAACCCATTTCTTATCCGCGGCGTTCCATTTGATGACGGGTCTCTTTGCATCGCGTGGATTCCCATCCAGGTCAACGGAGGCGCGGTTGTAAATGATTCTTCGATTGACTGGCCAACACCATGCCCACTCAGGGAAGAGGCCTAATCCCGTTGGATCGGTCTTCTTCCTTCGGGCAGCCATGTTTCCAGCTTCATTATAACTTCCGGAGAAAAGCCAGTTACCGCAAGAGGTGGTTCCATCATCCGTAAGTTTGGTAAAATTGACAACCAATTTACCCGTGGTCAGGTCGTAACCATTAATCTCTTTGGCTACCTTGTGAACATCGAAATGGCCATTGGTTTCATAATCCCATTTCAAATTCAAGATGGGTTCTGGAAAGGCGCCTTTATCTTTTTCATACAGAGCTCTAACCTTTTTAAACAATTCATACATAATATCCCCATCAGGTTTGGCTTCTCCGGGAGGATTGGTTGTTTTATAGCGCCACTGACTCCAACGGCCACTGTTAGTAATGCTACCCTCTTTTTCCAAAAAGGCTGCACAGGGAAGTTGGATGACTTCGGTCTTGATCTTCTTAGGATTCATTCCCGGTCCCTTCCAGAATGAACCCGTTTCACTGTCGAACACATTCACATTGACCATCCAGTCGAGCTTTGCTAAAGCCTGGCGGACTTTTCCAGCATTGGCGCTTGAACAAGCCGGATTCATACCCCAGGCGAAGAAACCCGTAAACGTTCCCTTATACATCTCGTCAAAGAGATTCAGCCATGAGGCATCCTGAGTAGGATCCAGCTTTGGCATCCATTCATATCCAAAGTCGTTCTCTTTGGTGGCTTTATCTCCGTACATCGATTTTAAGAGACTTACTATATACTTTGGACGGTTCTTCCACCAGTTAGCGCTCCTTGGATCTTTGGAGGCCGGGGTGGTCTTATTGTAATCAGCAAGGGTTGCCCACTGGGCCCTTGGTGTCGGTAAGTAGGCGGGGATGATGTGGTATAGCAACGCGTGGTCAGTTGAACCCTGCACATTGGATTCCCCTCGTAGGGCATTGACTCCTCCACCGGCAATACCCATGTTGCCCAACAGAAGCTGAATCATAGCCATGGTACGGATATTTTGGACTCCTACGGTGTGCTGGGTCCAACCCATGGCATATAATACTGTCCCAGCTTTATCAGGAGTTCCAGTAGACCCATAGACTTTGTAAACCTTTTCCAATTCGGTTGTAGGGGTTCCGGTGATCTCGGAGACTTTCTGAAGTGTATAACGGGAATAATGGTTCTTTAAAAGTTGGATGACGCATCGTGGGTTCTGCAAGGTCATATCCCTTTTGGGAATTCCATTTTCATCTTTTTCTAAGGCCCAGATCGATTGGTCATAGGCTCTTTTGTTGGGATCGTACCCTGAGAAAAGGCCATCATCGAAAAAATACTTGGGGTTTACAATGAAAGACGCATTGGTGTAATTCTTGATGTAAAATTCGTCATAAAGTTTATTATCCAGTAGATATTTGATCATCCCACCCAGGAAAGCAATATCTGTTCCAGAACGGAGTCGTACATAGATATCTGCTTTGCTCGAACTTCTGGTAAACCTTGGATCCACATGGATGAAGATGGCTCCCTTGTCTTTGGCTGCCTGGACCCATTTAAAAGAGACGGGATGATTCTCAGCTACGTTTCCACCCATATTCAGGATGACATCCGCATTACGAAAATCTATATAATGATTGGTCATTGCACCGCGTCCGAACGACTCTGCCAGAGCCGCTACAGTTGCGCTGTGTCAGATACGGGCCTGATGTTCAATATAAATAATGCCCAGTGACCTTAGGAATTTCTGGAAAAGCCAGCATTCCTCATTATCCATCGCTGCGCTACCAACTGAAGCAATTCCATTAGTTCGGTTGACTACCTGACCCGCAGCATTCTTTTGCATGAAGCTCGCATCCCGACTCTTCTTGATATTCGTCGCAATCTTGTTTAAAGCCCACTCCCAGCTGACTTCTTTCCAAGTATTGCTGTAGGGGGCACGATAGCGGACCTTTTGGAGGCGATTCGAATTAATAGCAATTTGATAGCTTGACGCTCCTTTTGCACATAAAGCTCCTTCACTAATGGGATGATCAGGGTCTCCCTCGGTATTAATTACCTTTCCTTTGGTATCGGTGTGGACGATAATTCCACAGCCGACCGAACAGTAACAGCAGATGGTGGTGGTTTCCTTAGCCCCTTTAATCCGGAGTTCCTGAGCATAGGCTTCCACCGGAGACAAATCGAATCCCAGGCCGCCCATGACCGTCCCTGCGGCTGTAGCGCCTGAGATTTTTAAAAATGTTCTTCGGGTAATTTTCATAGATTATTTTCACCTTCCTTTCTTAAAATTTTTGAAATGAGAGTTGAATTCACCCCCTTTCTATTTTGATAAGTGGGTCATTTAAGTTCATAACTTCCCACATATTTTCCCACCTGGTTGATTAAAAATTTTTGGCTTAAGATTGAATTAAGGATGTGGTTGATTAAAGATTTGGGAAAGATACCACAAATAATTTTTTTGTCAAGAAAAAAATGGATGTATGTTACGGAATAATCATTTGTGTACTTTTTGTAAAAATCATTTATGGACATACCGTCGTAGTAAAGAGGGGGGTCTGGGGGGAGACTCATAACTTGGCCAGGTTGTGGAAAACTTTTTAACCCTT
>JBFMAE010000034.1:0-2320 GCA_040756085.1 Thermodesulfobacteriota bacterium
ATCTCCTCCTCATCCCCTCACCCTTCCCCTCTCCCCGCCGGGGAGAGGGAGGGGGTGAGGGGATCATAAATGATAAATTCCCAATTCAATGCTGACCTCAAATTGTCCTCTCGGCTCTAATTCCAGCGGCCAGTAAGCGAGCAGGCACGAGCCTTGGAAAATCTTCTCGAAACCGCTCTCCGAGAGAGAGACGGTCAAAATGGGAAACCGCCAGAGGGAACACTTTCTATCCATCTTTAAAACGACCTTCATTCCATTCCATTCGTCAATCAATTGGATTTCCGAGACATCTCCACATTCAACCGTACTCGAAAGCCTTCTATCTCCCGGGCGATGTCCTGGTATATGGTAATATCGATCCGGTGCATTTCCGGCCAGGAGATTGATATTAAACTCCACTCCAAAGTTCGTCCTCTTCTTCTCCTCACCCAAATAGCTGATCCGATAAGTTGCTTTCACAACACTTCGGTCCAGAAAGGGAACAAACCGTTTCTCTACCTTGACCGGTTGTTCTCTTCCATCTTTATAAAGTCTTCCTAATCGAGAAAAAAGGACTTCTCGATTTCCTCCTTTCCTTCTCACCTTGATCTCGTAGAGCTCTTTAATAAAATCCCCTTCCTCCTCATATTGACATTTCCGGAACGATTCAAAATCCATTGGCTCGGGGATGAAATGGTCCAGGAAGGAAGTTCTTCGATATTGATCAAAATGGAGATACTGATCTAAATCATCCTCCTTCGAATCAAAAATCTCGTGGATGGTCCTCGTTTTTGATCCGGATGCCTCTCCTTCCGATGTCTTTTCCCGATCCTCCAATAATTTCTGATGATAGCCCTCTCTTCTCCGGGTAAGCGTATCAAGGATGTTGAAGGCCTTTAACCGATCATCCATTTCTAAAAGGCCTCCCCCGCGGCTGCTGAAGAGAAGAACCATCTGGGGGGTCTTTAACAACACTTCCTCATCCCCATCCCCATTGAAATCCAATCTCTCCAAATCAACCCGCTCTTTCCCTTGACGGGCCTCCTGATCATAAAGGGCTTCTGCCCTAATCAGATTCTCGTAAAGGGCATGGCGAAGATGGGGGAGGTAGAGTCCTCCAAAAACACCATGCCAGTAGGCATCGTTACACTGGGCTCTATAGAGATGGAGGAGGGGATCCCGGCTTTCTGGGATAGATCTTTTTCCCCTTTTCCCGATCTTTTCTCGGAGATGGAGGACCCTTTTATGCAGATCGTTCGATTCAGGATATTTGGCAAAGAAGTTTCTCCAGAATCCTCCTTTGATAAACCTTCTGATCGATTCCCCTTCGGGTAACTCCTTCAGAATCTCGACGACCCTTCCATATTCCACCATGGCCTCTGTGGGAAGGCTCCATTCATCCATCTCCATATAAGAAGAACAAGGGAGATAGATTCTCCCCAGAGGCTTCGCGCGAGTTGCATAATCTCCAAGGAACATGGGTTCTATCCAATCCAAATGTTCTCCAAGCAACTGGAAGAAACGTTCCAACCAGCCCTCTTCATAGACCGAATGGAATGTGTAGGGCCAGATTCCGAATTTCTCACCATCATCGGAAAAGATGGCTGCCTGAGAGGAGCCCTTCAACCGGGAGAGATACTCCAGTGTCTCTTCGACAGGATGAAATGGGATGATGTATCTCAGGGTTTCGCTTCCAGGAAAGGCCTTCAGGATTTTCCCTTCCTCTTCGGTAGTGTAATAGCCATATAAATTCTCCTCTCTCAATCCGGCCTTCTTGAAGTGATAATCATCGACCGTGATGTATTCCACCCCTGCCTCTACCAGAAACTTTGGCAGATGGGGCTCCCAGACCCTTTCGGCCAGCCACATCCCCTGTGGGATGACTCCCATCTCCTCCTCAATGGTCTTTGTCAGTCTTTTGATCTGCCCCACTTTGTCTTCATCAGGGATGACCGGCAGGATCGGTTCATAACAGCCTCCTGTCATCATCTCGAGCTGGCCCTTTTGGACCAATGCTCTCAAGGTATCTAAAAATTCAGGGTGGTTCTCTCTGAAAAAGTCCCAGAGGACCCCTGAATAATGGATGGTGACCTTCATAAAAGGGTATTTCTTGAGGATCTCGATGAAGGGGTGGTAAGCTTTCTCAAAGGCATTTTCTAAGACATGGGGGAAATTTCCGACAGGCTGGTGGTTATGTACGCAGAAGAGAAATGCAACCTTACTCATTTATGATAATCTATACGATTTTTAAGACCAAATCAACCCCCGATGGCCATGTCCAAACTTTAATTCATGCATTCCGTTTTTATGAAGAAATGCGAACAAATAAAAATGAGGAGGA